>CANHTV010000001.1 GCA_947463285.1 Verrucomicrobiaceae bacterium
AAGTTTGATGCAGGCACACTGCGTGACCCAAGTGGCGGAGTTCTGGAAAAGTCGCGGCCAAAGTCGTGACCGATAACACCTGGTCAGGCTTCCAACGCCTACCCGCCTTACCCGAAGCCGTGACCAAAGTCACCCCAGCCACAGGTTTCTCAGCGACGGCGAAGACAGTGACCTACACCTTCAATACCTCCATCCACTCCACGTCCTATGGGCTGGAAATCTACACCGGTGGAAAACTCTGGAAAAAGGTCATCCTCGCGCCATCCGCGAAGAATCCTGACGCGGTCAGACTCACGGTGAGCATCAAGGATCACTCCGTCGGCAAATACTACACCTGGAGAATTTAAGGTCTGAACATTGACCGCCCAAAACCTGAAACCGCCGGCTGAAAGTAATCTCAAAATCGCCTCTTAAACCACTAACCAACTATCTTTATGAACCGCCCCTTTCTTGTCCTCGCCACGTTTCTTCTCCTCGTCTTTTTGCTCATCGAACCTGGATCGGAATCAGCGAGCCAGGAGGGGCGCATCATGGAGATCTCTGCTCAGCAACGCCTTGGGCGATTATTCTGCCGCTAAACGAAATCAGGAAAGCTTGGCTGCCAAAAGTTCAGCTTCATCTACAACTGCATCAGGCAGAAAAGGAAATCACCAAATCACGGTGAAGGATCAAAACACAGGCTTCCTTGTCGCTGCTGCCGAAGTGCTGGGAGAGCATGCCGCCGCTGATGTGGCTGATTTGGATGAGTCTCTGACTCCTCCCCCACCAGATGCCCCAGAGCGGGTCCTGAAATCGTGCAGCGGGTTTTGACGGACACTGATGAAAATCTGCGCCTTCATGCCGAAGCTCTGCTGAATCCGACACAAGAACTGCTGGAAAGTCTTTGTGTGGCGGGCGTTTTGGAGGCTGTCTTCAAACAACCATGAATTTCCGCCTTCTTCTAGCTGCTGCCGGCTTTGCAGCCTCAGCTTTCAGCTCAGCGCTCTCCGCGCCAAAGCCTAACATCGTTTTCTTTTTCGCCGACGATCAGACCTCTAGCTCACTGGGTTGCTACGGGCACCCCATCGCCAAAACACCGAACATCGATTCGCTGGCATCACGCGGCACTTTGTTTAAAAACGCGTTCGTGAGCCAGCCGATCTGCTGGATGAGTCGCACGACCATCATGACGGGGCGCATCGGGCGCAGTTTTGGTGGTGGAGAAAACATGGAGAATGCCAAACCAGAAGCAGCAAAATCACTCTACTCCGATGTGCTGCGCAGTGCAGGTTATCGCACTGGTTTTTTGGGCAAATGGCACACGAAGCTGCCTACTGGAAATAGGCCGCAGGATCACTTTGATGTCTTTGAGGACATCCATCGCACGCCCTATTTCAAAAGGCAGCCGGACGGCAGCCTGCGTCATGAAACCGATCTCATCGTGGATCGCGGCGTTGAGTTCTTGAAGACACAGCCCCAAGACAAACCCTTTGCCCTGAATCTTTGGTTTAACGCCTGCCACGCAGAAGACAATGACCGCCGTCCCGGCATCGGCCACTATCCCTGGCCTGAATCCGCCAATGGTCTCTATGAAGATCAGGAGATGTATCTGCCAAGGTTGAATGATCCTGCTATCTTCGAATCGCTGCCAGATTTTTTCAAAACAAGCATCACTCGCGAGCGCTACTTCTGGGGCTGGAACACGCCTGAAAAATATCAGACGACCGTCCGCTCCTATCTTCGCATGGTCACGGGCATCGACAATGCCATCGGTCGTTTCATGAGGGCGCTCGATGAAGCCGGGCTAGCGCAGAACACCGTCGTCATTTATTCCGCCGACAATGGTTACCACATGGCTAATCGTGGACTCACAGGCAAGTGGTCTCACTTTGAAGAATCTCTGCGCGTTCCTCTCATCATTGCTGATCCCCGCGCGCTAAAATCGCAGCAGGGCCAAGTGACGGATGCTTTTGCGCTGAATCTCGATCTGCCTGCCACCTTTCTCGACTGGGCGGGGGCGCCGCCGCCTGAGGCGTATCAGGGCCGCAGCCTCAAACCCATCGTGAGCACCGGCAAGCCCGCAGACTGGCGCACTGAGACTTTTCATGAGCACTTCGCCGTGCGCAATCGCATCCCGGCCTGGGAAGGGCTGCGCGATGAGAACTTCAAATACGCCCGCTACTTTGATCATGGCGATCATGAGTTTCTCTATGATCTCAAACAAGATCCTGATGAACTCAACAACCTAGCCACTGATGCAAAGCATCTGGCGACGCTGAAATCCATGCGTGAACGTACAGCCGCGCACGTCGAGAAAATCGGCGGTCCGCTGCCAGCGATGAAAGGCCGATTTGCCGTGTCCACAGTGCCTCATCCAGAGGCATCAGCCAATGTCGGTGAGAAACCGGATGTCGAGGGTTTTGTGCAGCTTTTTAATGGCAAAAATCTGCGTGGCTGGGCGGGCGATGATCAATACTGGTCCGTCGAAGATGGAGCCCTCACGGGCATCACGGATGGCTCGCTGAAGATGAATCGCTTCATCACATGGACGGGCTCCACGGTGCGTAATTTCGATCTTCGAGTGAAGGTGAAAGTCACTGCTGGTGGCAATAGCGGCCTGCAATATCGTGGAACTTCACGTCCAGACCTCGGGCTGGATATTGTCACGGGCTACCAGTGCGATGTCGTCGCCAACACGCCCGAATACAACGGCATGCTTTATGAGGAGCGCGGCAGACGCATCCTCTCACACACTGGCGAAAAAGTCATCGTGGCTCCGGATGGCCAGCCATGGATCATCGGCCAGATGCCGGTCAAACAGTTCGCTCCTGATGAATGGCATGAGTATCGGGTACTCGTCGAAGGCAATCATCATCAGCATTGGATTGATGGTCATCCCACGGCGGACCTGATTGATCTCGATGAAAAAGGTCGCGCTCTGGAAGGCGTGCTAGCCGTTCAGGTTCATGTCGGGCCTGCCATGAAAATCCAATACAAGGATTTCAAAATCAAACATCTCCCTGACAATCTGCCTTTGCTCAAAGCTGAAGATCATTCCATCCCCACAGGCTCGCTGGCAGTGAAGCCTCAAGGCAAGCTGCCGAAAGACTGGAAAAATCCTGTCTATGACGAAAGCCGCTGATGCCCCACTTCGTGGATTATGAAGACCCCGCCGTGCGCCTCAATGAGCGAACTGCCTCGGTTTGTCGTGAGAGAGGTCTTTTTGATTCTTCAGGGCATCTCTGGAGACCTCAAATTCCCAGGTAGCGCGTTGAAGCATGGGAAACGAGAGCCATGTCAAAGGGCATGACACGCTACGGCAAGACAGAAAGAGGAGGAGGACTTTTCAGCGCCATTGAACACCAGCAGGCTGTCGCAGCATTGGTTTAAAACGAGCCACGCAGAGCAACCACCTGAGCAACCTAGTTTACCAGATGGACCGCTACGCGTGCCTGGTTGGTTAAAGTCGGCGCCGAGCCCTCAAAGCCGCCCCGAGAGGCAAAGACCAGCCCTGAAAGCACACGCACATCGAAAAAGCTGCCCGACAAAGGCTCCATCAGCCGTCCAAAGCGTGAGATGGACGACAAAAATGACTATTTCTTTGCTGCCCTATACAACCCTAAGCCCCCCTATCCAGAGCTGCCCTTATCTCTCTTTTTGCATTTTCTTCAATGGCTTTAGATCGCCTTCTGACATGATGGATTGCCGCTATTGTCTCAGGACTTCAAGGATTTTGCATCATGAGGCAGATCGAAACTTCAAACCTTGCACCAGCCGGCGTGGTATGGCTACAGAGCTGTAGGTTGCGCACAAAAAATAAGGGGCAGACCGAGTGGTCCGCCCCAAAGTGTTTCAGTTGGAGTTTTGTTCTCCTCTAAAACTTAGATCAGGCTCCCGTGTTGAAAGCGCGGATGGCGGTCACTTTCACCTGACGGGTGGCCGTGCCGTCTGTAGGTAGGTCAGCTTCTTCACCGACGGTTTTGCCGATGAGTGCCTTGGCGATTTCTGTGAGGTAGGAAACGATGTTCTTCTCGTCGTCGCCGTCCCATGCTCCAAGGATAGTATAGGTCTCAGAGGCTCCAGTATCGGTGTAAACAACATCTACGATGGTGCCGACGCCGACTTTATCGGTGCCGACGTTGGCGAAGTCTGTGCCACGGGCATTGCCAACTTCACGCTCGAGTTTGTCCTTCATGCGATTCAGCACCGCCTGCTGGTCACGCGCGGCTTTGTAGCCACCATTTTCACGAAGGTCACCTTCGTCGCGGGCGATCTGGATTTCAGACTTATTGTGTGGGATCTTGACGTTCACGAGATCATCAAGCTCAGCTTTTTTCTTCTCAAGGCTGTCCCATGAAACGATGAGGCTGGTGTCTTCGCGAGAGCCTGTGTTTTCCTCCATGAGCGCCTCCATTTCTGGGCGGGCTTTGATGACGCGGGCCATGAGGGAGCGGCGGGTCAGTTCATCGAGCACCGTACTCGACATGAGACGCTTGGCGAAAAGACGCAGCGACTCATCATCGGTGTTTTCAACAAGCTCATGAACGAGAGTCTTGTCGTCAGAGAGCTGATCAAGAAGGCGTCCAGAGCGCTTAGGACCTCCTTGAACGTGGTCATCTTCTGCTGCATCTAGGATGGCATTGCCAAGGTCGATACTGAAAACGGAAGCGGCGAGGCCTTTACGCTCACGGCAGATCCAGATCAGGAGATCTGAACTGAGAGTGCGATTACGGACGGATTTTTTGAGGAAATCCGAGAGCACTTCCAGCTCTTGGTTGTCATTCAGAACGGTGGCGATCTCAGCCACGGCGCGACCACCTGTGCGGGAGAGATGACCGAGGATCTCAGCCACCCAGACGCGTTCAGGAAAGGCCTCAGGGAAGGAACGATACATGCGGCCAAGCATGGCGACTGGCAGTCCGCCGATGTTGTCAGCGAGAAGCGGCTTGGCTTCACAGACAAGGTCAGAGACTTTCATGGAACCTAGAGGGGCCTTGGTTTCTGGGATGGAGTCGATGAGTTCATCACGCGCCAGCAGCAACTGAAGGCTTTCTTTGAGATGAAGTCTCCATGCTTTGCGGACGGTATCCGAGATGTCTTGAAAGACTGGGATCAACTCGCTGCCTGGATTTTCGAAAAGGTCGAGGTCCTTCTGGATCAGAGCCAGCGCTGTCTGTTTGCCCTTGAGGTCACGTTTGGCCAGGAAGCCTTGGACCATGACGCCACCGGGTTTCTCGGCGGCATCACGAAGGACCAGCGGATCTTGGCGCTTGCTGGGGACGACGATATGACGTGCTGCCTTGAGGGCTTTCTTGGCGGATTCCCACCACTTTTTGTAATCTGCTTCTGCGATGATGCGGGGCTTCAGCAAAGCTTCGAGCTGATCGAGTGACATTTTGCTGCCAGAGGACTGGAGGGCGAGCTCAACAAGGCTAACCGGAGCGCTTTTCGCCATGCCCTTCAAGGTGTCGAGATCGACGAGACGGCGGGAAAGAAGATGTTCCGCTGGGAGGATTTCTAGGCTGCTGAGGGCAAAAGAGATCTTTAAGCCATGACCAGGCTTGCCTTCGAAATCGAGGATGACACGATCACTGACGAGGTCCCACTCAGCGACCCGGCCTACGCCCCAGCTCTTATGCAGGCAAAAGGTTCCTGGCTCCAGTGTGGAGAGTTTCTCTGCATCTGCTGTTGTCAGTTTGCCAGCATCGACCAATTTTTGTGCCTCGGAATTCATGGGAAGTAGATGTTAGCAGGGGGTGCGTGACTGGCAAAGGAAACCTTTTGCCCCTTGCGTGGCTGCTTTTTGAAAGACTGTTTGAGGGCTGAACGCGTATTCCTGCTGCCTTTTGCGCAAGACTGGGCTTTGATCGCCAGTGTTTATGGAATCTCGAACTGATCAGCCGCCGCCCCTGCCTCATGCTGCTAACTATCGTTTTTCGCGTTCGGGACTCGTGCTCGCTCTGCTGGTCATCGCAGCCTGTGCCGCCTCTGTCGTGGGCAAATCTGACGATAAACCTGAAAAGAAGGACGCATCGCTCGCTCCAAATAGCATCTTGAACCTCTCGGCGCGTTATGCGGTCGGGGTGAAAGGCCTGATGAAAATGGGTGGATCATGGAGCCCGGCTCTGACTGAGCAGATGCTCAGGGACATGAAGGCTTTGAAAACGAGTGAGGCAGATGCCCTGAGGCTGCTTCTCCTGAAAAGCTGGCTGGATGACGCACTGCCTGATGAAGCCGCCTGGAAAAATACGGCAGCGGACAATCCATCACTAAAAACGGATGCTGCCTTGTTTCATAAGCTCATGACTTCGGCCAATGCCATCGAAGCCAGCGAGCTGGCTAGCTTGGAAAAGCGGCATGGCTGGCTGACGCGACTCGCCAAAGTCCGGTCATTGGCTGAAACCGATCCCGCAAGGCAGGCGGTCGTGAGTCAAGGCATCAAAACAGCCGTGGTGGCCATCGTGGGCATTCTTGTCGTTCTCGTGGCTGGTGCCGTTGGCATTGCCCTTTGGCTTGTGGGCATTCATCGTTTGCGCATGGGACAGTTACTCCGCTCACTGGAGCCGCGCAGTGGTCCAGAGGGTGGTGTGTTGATCGAAGGTTTTGCACTCTATCTGTTGCTCTTTTTAGCGCTGCCTTGGTTGCTGTCTGTTCTGCCTGTGAAACTTCCTGCCACGCTGCATTTTCTACCTCCAGTCACCGCTTGGCTTATTGGCATGTGCTGGCCGCTTTTTCGGGGGATGAGCTCTGGCACTTGGGCTCAGTGTCTGGGGCTGCACCGTGGTCAGGGCGTGTTTCGGGAGATGGGAGCTGGATTGATCGGCTGGCTGGCTGCATTACCATTGATGGCGCTGAGTGTTTTCGCCTCCACCGCCATCACGCGCTACACAGGTGATGTGCCATCACACCCGATTGTGGACTACTTCGCGGGCAGTGATTGGACGCGATTCACGGCGGTGATCCTCGCCGTCGTCTGGGCACCTATCACTGAGGAAATCATGTTTCGCGGTTTGTTGTTTCCTGGGTTGTCGGCCAAGTCACGCTGGCTTCTGGGGCTTGTTTTGAGTGCCTTTATCTTTGCTGTCATCCACCCTCAAGGCTGGGCTGGCGTGCCTCCGATCATGACACTGGCTGCCACTTTTTCATTACTCCGACTCTGGAGGCAGAGTCTTATCGCGCCCATGACCGCTCACGCCATCAATAACGGTTCTGTGTGTGTGGTGATGTTGTTGATGTGAGACCGTCACTTCAACTTCTCGGGTGTCAGCGGCGCTTTTTCAAAGTCTGTCGGATTTACCCAGCCTGCTTTGATCTTTTCTCCACGCATGAATTTCTCGTAGAAGCCATCGCCACTGGTCGGAGGGTATCTGTCGAAAATTTTCCCGTTCCCGGCCATGCGTGGATCATCTTGTTGTTTGAGTTCGGCCTCCATTCGGGTTTGTAGCAACTTCACCTTTTCTTCATGCACGGATTCACCGGCGAGGTTTTGAGTGCAGTCTGAGTCCAGAGTTAAATCATAGAGCTCGTCAGCCGGACGCATGCCAAAATTCAGACGCCAGTATTTGTTGCTGCGATCTTCACGGCCCATGTCGAGAATTAGAGACTTGGACGGACTGCCGTCGGTATCGAGATAACCCGTCTCAGGGTTCCCTGCAGGCCAGCGGGTGGGCTCGTAGTTCTTCAAATAGAGCATGTCATGGGTGACGATACCGCGGATGGGGTAACCCTGATTTTGTGGCCTGCTGGTATCCGTGCGTTCTTTTCCAATCAAGGTGTGGTCACGCTCGGCGATGACCTGGCCTGTCTTGGAGCTTTCCCAAATCTCACGCCAGCTGCGCCCGGTGATGGGCATCATGCCGCTGTCTTTTTCAGCCAAATCCGCCGCATCAAGCAGTGTTGCAGCGATGTCAATAAAGCTGACAAAATCTTCAATCACACGTCCTGGCTTTTTTACCCCGCCCGGCCAGCGGAGTGCGAGTGGGATGTGGTTTGAATCATGGTAGGCATAACCTTTGACTCGTGGGAACGGCATCCCGTGGTCCGCGGTGACAATGATGAGCGTGTTGTCCAGCTCACCACGTTTTTCGAGCTCTGCCAGCATCAGAGCAAGGTGACGGTCTGCGTGCTCGACCTCTAAAGCATAATCAAGCATGTCGTGGCGCACGGTCTCTGTGTCTGGCCAGTAGCTGGGCACGCGATCAATGTCACTGAGCTTTTTGCCGCCTTTATTCACACCGGATTGGAATTCGTAACCGCGATGAGGCTCGGTGCATCCATACCAAAAACACCAGGGTTCGTCTTTGGGCGCATCATCCAAGAAGTCAATAAAGTTGGCGGCATAATCATTGTTCCCCATCTCCGTCGTTAGCGGTTTGGCTTTGCGCTTGTTGTATTGTTTGCCCGTGATCTGGCGTGGCTTGCCTTCGGCATTGTTGGCGACTCCCGGTCCCCAGCCTTTGCCCGTGATGCCCATGTGCCAGCCTTTCTCTGTCAGCACCTCGGGCCAGCTTTTTAGTTTGGCAGGGAAAAACGACATGTGATTCCCAGCCTCCTCATTTTGCCAGGCATGGCGTCCCGTCAGGACAATGGCCCGTGAAGGTGCGCACTTGGCCACGGGTGTGTAGGCGTTTTTGAAAAGCAGACCTTCTTTGGCGATGCGGTCAAAGGCAGGCGTCTTGACCCAGGTGGTGCCATAGACGCCGGCATGAAGCCCCCAGTCATCAGCAATGGCAAAAAGAATGTTAGGCCGCTTATCCTCGGCCTGAGTTAGCGCAAGACAGAGCAGTGAGAGGAACGTGCCGAAAAGAATCTTCATGGAGCAGTCGTCAACGTCGCCCCAGGTCAGAATTTTCAGTTCATTCTACTTCTTGGCTTTCTTCTTTTTGCCAGCAGGAGGAGGCGGATGCGGCAGGTCATCGCCGGGCTGGTTGGAAAAACGCCAGGGATCATTCAGCTGGCGCATTTCAGCCAGTAGCAGGGCTTCCATCTCTTTGAGCTTCTCGGCATGATTGGGATCTAGGGCCAGATTTGGACGACCATTCTCAGGCAGAAGTTCCTCAGGGTTTTCGGCCAGGTTGAAAAGTTGAGTTTCATTCACGCCGCGATCAGGGGCCTCGTAGCGGATGAGTTTCCAGTCACCCTTTTTCACCGCTCTCATGCCCGGCTTGCTGCCACCGCTATAGACTCCGAAGAGCACATCGCGGACGGCTTTTTTCTCCCCTGTGAGCACGGGCTTGAAGCTCAGACCTTCGTTTGTTTCGGGTGGCGTGACTCCAGCGAGATCACAGAGTGTGGCGAGTACATCGAGCAGGTAGATATTGCCTTCCACACGACTCCCTGCTTCGATGCCCGGGCCTTTGATGATGAAGGGCACGCGCCAGGTGTGTTGATAGAGGTTTTGTTTCCCCATGAGGCCGTGGCGACCGATCGATATGCCGTGATCAGCCGTGTAGATGATGTAGGTGTTGTCCAGTTCAGCTATGGCTTCCAGCTTGTTCAAGACGCGCCCGATGTGGATGTCGATGTTTTCACTACAGGCATACTGACGCCCGATTTCATTGCGGATGCTCGCCTCATCCCGGCGCTTCCAGACGCCACTGACCTCTACTTCATCACGGACATCAGCATGAGTCATGTCAAAGGGATGCTTGGCGAGGTAATTGTCTGGCAAAGGTGGTTGCAGGCTGTGCAAAGAAGGCGGGTTTGCCTCGTCCGTGTGATTAGTGGCTCCGTACTTGGCTAGCAGTTCAGGCTTGCCATCACGCGTGTCGTGTGGATGGGAGAACCCGTAGTAGATGAGGAAAGGTTTGGTGTCCTTTCTCGTCTCGCGCTCACCCAGATAGTTCATGACTTGGTCGCCATGCCAGGCACTGCCGTTTTCATCATCGCCGCCGCGTTTGGATGCATCCTTGCGCACGGTGAAAAGTTTGTTTGCCGCCTCATAGCTGTTTCCCATCTTGCAGGTGCGCATGGTGGCATAACCCGCTCGATTAAAAACCGCCGGGATCGTCTGCTGCTCCAAGGCTGGTGGGCAGGTCTTTGCACCCCATGGGGCCGGTGGTAGATGCCAGACAGTGCGACCACTCATGATCATGTGCCGTGAAGGCATGCAGACTGCACCGCTGAATGAGCCCATGTGGTAGGCTCCATCAAAGACCATTCCTTGTGCCGCCAGCTTGTCGAGATTTGGCGTCTCCAAGGTTGATTTAGGATTGTACATCTTCAGATCAAAAGGCGACTGATCATCGACAAGGATGAATAGAAGATTCGGGCGTTTTTCAGCGGCCAATGAAGACGCCAGAACAAGCAGCGATGATAGACAGATGAGGATGCATTTCATGGATGGGGCAGATCAGTTCGTGTGCTTTTTCATTTTCTTTCCACCCTTGCCAGCGCCTCTGGTCGTAGGTTGATATTCCCAGCGTTTCATCAAGTCACCCAGATAAGGTTTGTAGCTCGGATGGTCTGTCCAAGGGATGGATTCAGGATCAGGCGGAGTGACTTTGCCTTCTGGGTAATCTCGGCCCTCGAAACTGGCGCTGACGCTGTCGCTCCAGGCCATCAGCTCCTTTTTCATCTGCTCAAAAACTGACGCTTCTTTTTCGCTCAGGTCGGTTGTTTCGTGAGGATCACTGAGGATGTCATAAAGCTGAAAGCTGCCTTCTTTGAGGTTCTCGGATAGGATCTTGAAGCGTGGTCCAGTCATGGCGATTTTATTGCCGAAACGAAAACCCAGAGGCTTGCGGCGCTCACCGATCTCGTCTGCAAAAAGCGGCTTCAGGCTGATGCCATCAAGGGGTTGAATCATGGACTCAGACGGCAGTCCCACGATATCGGCTACAGTCGGAAACAAATCGAAGGTGCAGGCGGGATAACTTGTAACACGTGGCTTGATCATCGCCGGCCATTCGATGATGCCTGGTACGCGAAGCCCGCCCTCGTAGACACTGCCTTTATGGCCGCGCAGGCCGCCTGTGCTGCTGGGTTTCACTTCCGGCAAGCCGCCGTTGTCACTGTTAAAAACGAGCAGTGTGTTGTCGGCGATTCCGACATCACACAGCTTTTTGCGCAGGGTGCCCATAGCTCGATCTAGCGCGACGAGTTCGCCATAATGATTGGCCGAGGCCTGATCCAAATCACCAAAAGCTGCTTTGTCGGCCTCCAGGGCCTTGAAGGGGCTGTGAGGAGTGCCGAACCAAATGACGGCAAACAGTGGTTTGTCTCCAGGGCGATGTTTGTCGATGAACTTCGCAGCCTCTGCGACGACGATGTCAGAGGAGTCACCCTTAAATTCCACGAATTCACCGCCACGGCTCATGATCGGATTTTGATCGAAGAAATTCGTCACCGACACCCATTCATCAAATCCGAAAGCGCCAGGGCTGCGTGGGTCATCCCGCAATACCGGAGCACCGGGGCCTTTAAAACCATTGAGATGCCATTTGCCAAAATGTCCGGTCACATAACCTGCGCCCTTGAGGGCTTGAGCGATCGTCTTCTCCTGCAACCTTAGCGCAAAACCATGCGTCAACACGCCAGCACGTTCATTGGTTCGGCCAGTCAGCACTGTGGCGCGTGTAGGCGAGCACACGGGGTTTCCTGCATAGAATCTCTCAAAACGCAGCCCGTTCGCCGCCATCGCATTCAGATTGGGTGTCTTCAATATCGGATGCCCCCGATAACCCGTCTGCCCCCAGCCCATGTCATCAGCCATCACGAAGATGATGTTTGGCTTTGCTGCGAAGAGCGAAGAGCAGAGAGTAAGCAGCAGAATGCTAAGCAGCGCGGATTTCATGTGCGCTGTGAACGTCGAAAGAGTGGGGATGTGTCAGGACTCTTTTTGTAGAGGTCGTTTTTTAGCAAACCAGTGCAAGCCTCCTACCTCACAAACCCCTGCCTCCGCAGCCAGAAGAGTAAATCTGCGAACCATGGATGCTGTGTGCCGATGAGACCTGTGCCGTGGTCGCCGTGCTGATAGAGATGGAGTTCGTGGGGGACGTTGTTTTGATGCAAGGCAGCGGCGTAGAGTTGAGCGTGCTCCACGGGGACCATCTTGTCCTCCATCGTGTGCCAGAGGAAGACGGGCGGCAGGCCTGACTTTACTTGCAGCTCACTGGAAGTCCGGCGAACGAGCTTTTCATCCGGTGTTTCGCCAATGAGCATCTTCCGCGATGTGGCATGCGGCTTGGTGATCATGCTGATAACCGGATAACAAAGGATAGCGAGATCTGGGCGAGGGCTGATGCTGCGGTTACTGCCGGGAATCATGCCGTCCTCGGGCCTGTTGATGAGAGTGGAAGCGAGATGACCACCAGCAGAAAAACCCATCACGCCGACGCGATGTGGGTCGATCTTCCATTTCGCGGCATTACCACGGATCTGAAGCATGGCCTCAACTACATCCTGGAGCTGTGCGGGATAGTGATAGCCCGCACTACCAAGGCGGTAGCGGAGTACAAAGATCGTCAATCCCTGTTGATTAAGCCAAAGAGCGAAAGGCTCGGCCTGTCCTTCATAAATGCCGCTGTAGCTGCCTCCGGGGATGAGCAGCATCGCGGCACCGCTCGCCTTGGCGGGAAGGTAGGGCGTGAGTGTTGGGCGATCTTTTGCAGAGTCACCCAGTGCTCCAGGCGCACCGTCTGGCCACAGCAAGATGGATTCCTCAGCACCGAGTAAAGAACCAGCCAGGCCCAGCAGAATCAGCAGCAATTTCATGAGCGAGCCGAGTGGGATCAAAGAGCCTGCATCTTCACCACCAGGGACTCATAACCTAAAGTACGATCAAAATTGGCTTCATGCTCTACACGTTCTTCAGCCTTCAGGATGGTGATGCTTTTTACACGCTCGCAGCAAAGCTTCAGCAGTGTGCGCAGGATTAGGCGCGCATGGGGTGCGCCGAGGCAGAGGTGTGTGCCAAAGCCAAAGGAAAGGTGGGGGTTCGGCTTGCGATCCAGTCGCACTTCATGAGGCTGCGGGAAGGCCTGCTCATCAAAATTGGCGGATGCCCAAGCCAGCGAAACCCGTTCTCCAGCACTCACTTTGACGCCATGAACATCCGTTTCCACCGGGCACACTCGACCGATGTGCGTCAGCGGCATGAAGACGCGGAAAAACTCCTCAGAGGCCAGTGTGATGCGTTTGGGGTCGGCACGCAAAAATTCCAGAGCCTGTGGATGCTGAGCCAGATAACCCAAGGCACACGAGATCGTGTGGATGATGGTGTCACGCCCGCCCGCGAAAGCCAAATTGGCAAAGCCCATGCATTCTTCCCGCGTCAGTTTGCGCCCGCGAAAGGCAGCCTTGGTGAGGGCACTGAACAAATCCTCTCCCGGGTTGGCCTCGGCTTCATCAAACTTCCTTTGCAGATAGTCTTCCAGCACCGTGCCTTTCTTGAATTCACCACCGGTGACTTTGAACACATGAATGCCCCAGCCGATCCAAATATCGGCTTCAGATTCTGATGTGTTGAGTAGATAAGTCAGGGCTATCGACTGCACGGGAAGCGCAAATTCATTGACGATTTCAATGGAGTCACGCTCCAGCACTTCCGTCAGTTTGCGATTCAGCAAGGCTTCCACCTTGGTCATCATTTCAGGTTCCTTGGCGCGCTGAAAAAAAGGCTCCACGATGTCCCTGTAATCCGTGTGTTCCGGGGGATTGGTTTCGATGGGCAGTTGCCTCATGCTGCGGACATCTTCTTCCGAAGGAATGGGCACCCGAAATGGAACGTCTGAGCTGAAAGTCTGCCAGTCTTTGGCCGCTTTTCTCACGTCTTCATGGCGCAGGATCATGGTGATGGTTTCACCGTGGAATGGGCACTGCAACACGCCCGTTGCGGCGCGGGCTTCCTGAAAGGGATCTGACTTGGTGTTCATGAAAAGACGAGGAAATTAAAACGGTTTCAGTTTTTGAAATCGCACACTTTAAGAGCGCGAAACTCCAGCGCTCCGGCTTTTTCACCGTCCGGGCCGCCGGAGTCGCCACCAAGGCCAAAGGTCTGTTTTGGCTCGCTGATGCACGGGTGAGCCGCAGTGACGACTTGATCATCCACTGTGGCAGAGAATGACTCGCCTTTGAAAGCGAGCTTCACTCGATGCCAGTCGCCCACAGCCAGCTTGGCGGGCATTTTGAAGAGTTCCTTCGTTTCACCTTTCTTCGGATGAGCCATCACGCGGATCTGGTCTTTGCCCATGATCAGGTGCACGATGTGCCCACGCTCCTGTGAACCATTGAATATGATGCCCGCAAAAGTCGCTTTCCGGTGAGGCGGAATTCACACTCCATCACTGCATCCGTGAGCGGTAGTCTGCGCATTTTCACCGGCCCATGACGACGCGGACCGGATTCAAAACCATGCAGGACTCCCTTCTCAGCCTTCCAGGTGCCGAGGCCCCAAAACCAGTCTTTGGATAGCTCGGACGTAAAGGTTTCTTCGAGCACGATCTTGGGCTCAGCGGCTAAAACAGCACTGCTGAAAAGACTCAAGGCAATAAAGATGGCTTTCATGGTTTGGCCTCCACGCGGATGTCGTCGATCTCGATGCCCTTTTCACCGCCGTTTTGCATCCAGAGCAATTTGCGCTTTCCGGCATTGAAGTTCGGACGTGCGAGGCTGTGGCTCCAAAGCTTGCCATCGAGGGAAAGGGCGACGTTCTCACCGCTGAAGTCGAGTTTTACGGTTCGCCAAGTGTTGGCGCTGAGATCGACTTTCTCGGCGGGGAAGTATTCATTGGTCCGATAAGCGCCGCTGACTGTATCAGCAGCACGCTTCTTCTGAACCCGCGGATGCGATGGATCTTTGGTGTGAGCATCGACTTCGAGCGTCACCGAATCGCGGAGAAGTTTCACCCGCAGCATGTGGTCCACACTGCCAAATCCATCATCGCCATCCACGAAGAACCACAGCCAACCGTCATCACCCAGATGACGATAGCGAAAGGTGATGCTCATGTCTTTTCCCTCGACTGGCAGATAGACCATCGGCGGATATTTGCCACCGCTTGCCCCACGCGTCCAAAGCACGCCTTTTCGAACTTCAGTGTTCTTGTTTGGTATGGGGGTGGTAAAGCGTTTCGCGTCGAACTTGGCTTCAAAAGTTTCGACAAAGGGATCGTCGCAGTATGCTGTCCCAAGGCACAAAGCTATCAAAGAGGTGTAGATCAGACTCAACATCGTCAAGACTCAACGTCGGCTTCACTTCTTCGTTTCAGTGGCTTTGATGTAGTTTTCGATCATTCAAATCCCCGTGACTGGGTTTGCAGGGAAGTGCAGTGGTGAGATTGAATCGGATTTAGTAACTGGATTTATGAGGGAATCCATCTTCAAGACGAGCGGCAAATTCCGCAGGTCGGACTCAGCTCCACGATGCTTGATGTGCTGTAAGGCTGTGTCGTGAAGGTGATCATCTCGTTAATCGCATCCAGCAATGCGGCAGAGAGAAGAGCTAGGTGAAATAAACAGTGGCTTGGTTCATCAAAGACATGTCAGCATATTAGGTGTAACCGTAAGTTGAAATTCAAGCTTTAACCTGAATAGGTCTTGAGTGCAAAAAATGCTGATTCCAGTGCGGAATTTTAATAGCTGAGAGTCTTTGTCCATTCAGCTTGATGATTAGAGATCAAAAAATCGTGTGCCGAACTGGATGGCAAACTTGTTTGGACCGGTCGAACTTGTAAGGCTTCGATAGAAATTGTCAGTGAGGGGCCGCCAGCGCGTTCTATGATGACAATCTGATCATGAACACTTCCGCTATCCACATTCAACGCCGTCAGTTTACCCTCGGCATCGCATCGGCATTGGCCGCGCCTTTTATTCGAGCTCAGAGCAAAACGGCGCCTGAGTTTCATGGAGAAGTCGTGGGGCACGGGGCCTTCCGTTATCGCGTGGACAAGCTCTGGAGTCAGGCTGATCCGACTAAAACGCCCGTCAAAGATTGTCACGAAATGGTTCAGTCAGCCGATGGCCGACTGTTTTTACTGACGAATCACAAGCAGAATAATGTGCTCATTTATGATGTGAAGGGAGCCCTGCTCGGCACTTGGACGCTGGGCCTCGGTGGTGCCCATGGATTGACCCTGCATCGGGAGGCGGATGAGCGTGAGTTCCTGTATCTCACCGATCCCAGCGCTGGCCGTGTAGTGAAAGCGACGCTGGATGGGAAGATCGTTTTGGAACTGCCTCACCCGGCGAAAGTCGAAGCCTACAAACCCACCGATCTCTATAATCCCACCGAGACCGCTGTCGCTCCCAATGGAGACATCTATGTGGCGGATGGCTACGGCTCGCAGTTCATTCTGTGCTTTAGCAAAGACGGCCAGTTCATCAGCAAGTTTGGCGGCAAAAGCACTCAGCCAACTAACCCTGGACGCTTCATGCAGGCCCATGGCATCGCGCTTGATGCGCGAGGTGAAAAGCCGCTGTTGATCGTCACCGAGCGCGTTCGCAATGAGTTCAACTGGTTCACGCTGGAGGGTGAACATGTGCGTGGCGTCTATCTTCCCGGTGCCTATGTCAGCCGCCCGGTCATCCATGACCGGAATCTTTACTCAGGCGTTTGTTTTGGAGCGAAGCCTGACGACTTCCGCATGTGGCAGGGACGCGGCTTCGTCACCATCTTGGACGAAACAGGCAAGGTCTTGTCCAATCCGGGAGGTTTGACACCTCAGTATGAAGAAGGGCGTTTAAAGGTCATGCTTCAGGACAAACCCATCTTTAACAACTGTCACGATGTCTGCGTGGACACTCAGAGTGATCTGTATGTCTGCCAGTGGAACAGCGGGAATGTCTATCCTTATAAACTGCATCGCGAGGCATGAACCCGGACCCGATTCATACTACACGCCGCTACTTTCTCGGCCAATGTACAGGCGTCTCAGTCGGCGCGATGGCCTTGCAATCGCTGCTGGCGCGAGGGGCTGAGGCTAGCCCCATCGGGCTGCCGCATTTGCCGCATTTCGCGCCAAAAGCGAAGCGAGTCATCTTTCTCACACAGTCCGGCGGGCCTTCGCAGTTGGAGTTGTTTGATCACAAGCCGGATCTGATGAAATGGGCGGGTAAGGTGCTGCCGGAGTCGGTGCGTCAGGGGCAGCGCCTCACGACCATGACGGCAAACCAAAAGCAGCTCATCCTGCCTGGTATCACGAAGTTTTCCCGCTGTGGTCAAAGTGGAGCCACGATCAGTGAATGGTTGCCGCATCTGCAAGGCGTGGCGGATGACCTTTGCTTCATCAAGTCGATGACCACGGATCAGATCAATCACGCGCCAGCCATGACGCAGTTTTTGACGGGGAATCAACTGCCTGGACGCCCAAGTCTTGGTGCCTGGGTGAGTTATGGTCTCGGCAGCACGAATCAAAATCTGCCCGACTATCTCGTGCTGATCTCGAAGATGCTGCGCCCAAGTGATCAACCGCTGTATGATCACTACTGGGGCAGCGGCTTTCTGCCCTCTCGCTATCAGGGCGTGAAGCTGCGGAACTCCAAAGACCCGGTTCTTTATCTCAGCGATCCTGCCGGTCTCCCAAGGCATCTGCGTCGTGGCATGTTGGACGGGCTCGCCGAGCTGAATCAAAGCCACTTTGAGCAAACTCACGACCCTGAAATTACCACCCGCATCCGCCAGTATGAGATGGCTTATCGAATGCAGGCCAGCGTGCCGGAGTTGACCGATCTCACGGGTGAGCCGGATCATGTCTTTGACATGTATGGTCCTGACTCACGTCGCGCGGGAAGCTATGCGGCGAACTGCATCCTAGCGCGTCGTCTGGCAGAGCGTGGTGTGCGTTTCATCCAGCTTTTCCATCCCGACTGGGATCACCACAGTCGACTGCCGAGCTGGTGCACCGCCCGTTGTAGGGATACCGATCAGCCGAGCGCTGCTCTCATCAAAGATCTCAAACAACGCGGCCTTCTCGATGAGACACTCGTCATCTGGGGCGGCGAATTTGGCCGAGGTGTGGCAGGCCAGGGCAAGTGGGACAGCCCTGAGGCCGGGCGTGATCATCATCCACGCTGCTTCACCATGTGGATGGCGGGCGGCGGCATCAAGCCGGGCATGACCTACGGCGCCACGGATGAGTTCAGCTACAACGTCGCCGAAAATCCCGTCCACGTCCGTGATCTGCATGCCACGGTGATGCACCAACTCGGCATTGATCACGAGCGCTTCACCTTCCGTGCCCAGGGTCTCGACTTCCGCCTCACCGGCGTGGAGCCGACGCATGTCGTGAAAGATGTGCTGGCCTGATGATCCGATCATTGACACTATTCCATGTTAGGAACTGCTAAAGCTGATAAAAACCATTTGCTCAGTCTCAGTAGCCGTGTATTTTACTAGCCCTCCGATTTCGCGCGGTTAGCTCAGTGGTAGAGCATTACCTTGACATGGTAGGGGTCACAGGTTCGAACCCTGTACCGCGCACCATCGGACACCAACTTTCTCAATGATTTAAGAGAGGTTGCTCAAAACGACTGAATTCGTTTTCTAGATGTAACGTTCATTCGATCAGGCACTCAAGTGTGTTCTTTCGTGTTGATGGCGATCATGAAAAAAGCGCACTCGATGTTCATCAAGTGCGCCTTGTGAGGGGAATGGAGTTGCCGTGAAAATTACTTTTTCATGGGATGCTCCTTGAGCAGCTCTTCGGTGTTGTAAAACAGCATGCGGCCAGGATTGGCATCGCGGACTTTTTTGACTTCGGCTGGCTTGATCGGCTCTGATTGGTTGCCAAAACTATTGCGCACGAAGGTCAGCACGGCGGCCAGTTCATCATCTTTTAACATGCCGCCGAATGGTGTCATCGGCACCTGGCCGTCATATTTTTTACCATTCACTTCGATGGGGCCCATGAGGCCGTAGAGCGCGATTTTGATGAGGCGCTCTGGATCTTCACTGACCCAGGGGCTTTTCACCAGTGAGGGAAAGGCTGGATCGAGTCCGGCTCCGTTGGCCTGATGACATGTGCCGCAGTGACCGTCGCGGAAATACACTTCCTGGCCGGCAAGGTATTGTTTTTTGGCCTCGGCGCTCAGATGTGCTGGTGCGGCGAGCGTGGCGTGCTCTGCCACGACTTTGTCTGCGATGCCTGCGAGGCGGTCGCGAGCAGTCTCCGTGGCGGCTTTGTTCCACTCATCCAATGGCAGTGCTGCGGCGGTGGCGACGATCTTCTTGGCTGCCGTCGTGTTCGGCAGCCAGGAGGCGGCGACAACGGCTTCGAGACGCACACGTCCATGCTCATCAGCGGCGGCCTTTTCGAGGAGAGCGGCGTGGTCTGAGATGCGGTGGTGATTGTAGCGAAGCACACGCACTGCTGCGGCACGCGCATGGAAGTCAGGCGACTGGAGCATCTGGCGAAGCAGGCTTTCATCGACTTGGTTGAGGCCCCAGGTGGTCCAAAGAGCTTCTGTCAGGTGATGTTGATACTCGGGGTCGGCTTTATCGAGGCCTGCTGTCCAGGTTTTCAGGGCGGCGAGCACGTCTGCAGCAGGATATGCACGCAGAGCACGGCGGCTGCGGTAGCGGGCACGATACTCAGGCAGCTTCAGGTTTTCCAAGAGCTCTGGAATGCTCGCTCCTGCGACTTTGGCAGGTTGCACGAGTGGGCGGCTGGGGTAGGTGATGCGATAGACACGGCCATGAACATGGTCACGCAGCGGGTCACGGGCATTGTGCTGCATGTGACCGATGAGCACATTGTGCCAGTCGATGACGTAGAGTGAGCCATCTGGAGCGAATTCGAGGTCTGCTGGGCGGAAATTGCCGTCTTCAGACTTCAGCAAATCGTGGCGGAAGGTTGTCTTCCAGCCTGTGCCTTCGTCTTGGATCTGGTGCTGTTTGATGCCGAGGAAACCGATGGCGTTGCAGAGAATGATGTCGCCCTGAACTTCATCAGGAAAGTGGCGTGAAGAAACGACTTCCAGTCCCGAGGTCGGGCGCACTTTTTGTCCATCAGGGATGAGGTCGCGAGTGGATGGAGTTTTTGCTCCATAAGGAGGTTTCACTGAGACTGGGAGCATCCAGTTCATGCTCGTGCCGGAGGTGTGTAGGAAGAAATCCTGCCCCCAGCGATCAAAGGCTGCTCCCCAGGGATTTGGGATGTTCAGCTGGGCCGTGCGCTCCAGCATTCCGCGCTGCGGGCTGTAGCGAAAGAAACCGCCATCGACACCACGGATTGGTCCGTATGGTGTCTCGACATTCGTGTGGAGAAAGACACCCTCGCACAAAATGAAGGCACCGGAGGGATCTGCGGCATAAGCGCTGATCGCATGGTGAGTGTCATGAGAATCAAAACCTCCAAGTACGATCTCGCGCACATCGGCCTTGTCATCGCCATTCGTGTCACGCAGGAGCACAAGGTTTGGCTCTTGGGAAACATAAACACCTTCAGGAGCAAATTCGAAACCAATGGGTAGATGTAGTTTGTCAGCGAAGACAGTTTCTTTGTCGGCTTTGCCGTCAGCGTTGGTGTCTTCATAGATGAGCAGCTTGTCATCAGGCAGGGCATCACCAGGACGATAATGCGGGTAAGTGGGCATGACGGCCACCCACAGACGACCTTTGTCATCAAAGGAAAGCTGCATGGGGTTCGCCAGATTTGGGAACTCTTTCTCGGATGCAAAAAGCTTAACTTGATAGCCTTCGGGAACGGTCAGGCTCTTTTCCGCAGCTTCACCATAACGATACTCCGTACTGCCGTTTTTGACACTTGGCTGGTAGTTTGTCGGCACTGGAGGGAGCTGATGCGTCTTCGAGTCATCGACGCCAAGAGTGTTCTTTTTAGCCGCGACGACCTCGTGAATTTGCGCGTCACGCAGAGCCGCCATCTCACGAATTTTTTTGACTTCATCCGGGTAGTTTTGCGGGCCGAATGGATTGTAGCGACGACCATGGGTATGGACGCCGTTGAGGATGTTGTAGTCGTTGTTCCAGAACCAGTCTTTGTCCTTCACCGCAGAATGAACTAGGGCAGGATCAGCTTTCGACTGATGAGACTGATGTCCATAAAGTCCGGTGGCCAGAATATCCGCGATCTTTTGGTAACCGAGGTCATTCGGGATGAAGCCGCCGGTTGTGAGAGGTTCTTGTGCCTTGTTGAACAGGTCTTTGGTGGGATTAAAAAGATCAACAAACGTCAGGTTATGCTTCTTAGCCACAGCCTCCATGGCATTGGCATAGAGAGCTAATGCGGCGTTTTCTTTGTCGCCATTTGGCAGGTCGCGTTTGGTGCTCTGGTTTTCATAAGCAATGGGAGAAACCAGCACGAGTCGTGGTGCCGTCTTGCCATTGTAAGCCTTGCTCAGAGTGTGTTGCACAAAGGCTTCAAGCTCCGCCTGGAAGTTCGCTACACGGTCAGCTCCGTCGAAGGATTCATTGTAGCCAAAGAAGGCGACGATGGTATCAGCCTTCAGATGCGTGAGCCATTGATCAGGCGTCGGGAAAAAGCCCTGGCCTTGATGAATCTTGTTTTCGGGCCGGAATTGTTCGGCACCAGGGAAAGCCCATTGGGACTTGCGCGAGGGATGCGGGCGGAAGCCGGGTGTGTCACCTGGACGTCCCATGTTGCGGACAAAGAGCTCACTGTCTGGATAGCGGAGGTGTAGCTCAGTTTCGAGGCGGTTGTAGTAAACATCACGCTCGGCGAGTCCGTTGCCAATGAAGACGATGCGCTCACCTTTCTGTGGTGGCGCGACCTGCTGTGGCCGGGCAGATGAAGCGGTCTGCGGCTCGGCATTCGGCGCATGGGGTGGCTGCTCTTCAGCAGGTTTTTTTTCAGGAGGCTGCTGGGCTGATGCCAGACTCATCAGGCCGATGAGCGTCGCAGTAAGGACGGGTAACTGGAGTTTCTTCATGGATGGTTAATAAAAGATCGTGCGGCAATCCTAATACCACTCCACTGAATGAAACCGGACAAACAAAATCTGTCAGGTGCAGAATTTTGACTCAAGGCGGGCCTCGCCTGGGTAGCTGACATGCATGAGATAAAGCCCGCAGGCAGGCGCTGTCTGGTGCGTTTGTGGGCCATCTGAGCGGCTCAAGAGATCTGAAAACCATGCTGTGGATGCACGCCCACGAGCTACTTGCATTAGGCTGCCCACGATCATACGGACCATTTTGTATAGAAAACCGTCACCTTCGAATTCGAGCTGGATCACGTCATCGGTCTCCGAAATTTCAGCGCGGTGGATGGTGCGCGTGGTTTTTTCTGGCAGAGCTCGGCGCTTCTCTTCAGGCATGTCTCCACGATTGGCGGAAAGTCGGACGAAGTTGTGAGTGCCAACCAGTTTTTGGGCGCAGTTATGGAGGGCCTGCATGTCAAGAGGGCCATAGATGTGCCATGCGCGGTCCGCTTCAAATGGCGAGAGTAACTGCGGGCGCCAGATGCGGTAGCGATAGGTTTTACCAACGGCGTCAAAACGCGCATGAAAGTGGTCATCCGCGAATTGTAAATCCGTCACACGAATGCTCAGCGGCAGGCAGGCATTGAGGGCTTTCCGCCAAGCCACCGCATTCATGCGGATCGAGTCCGGCACGTCCACGTGGGCCACCTGTCCATAAGCATGAACTCCAGCATCAGTGCGGCCGCTGCCATGCACCTTCACCTCGAAGCCGGTGGCTTTCAAAACAGACTCCTGAAAGACATCTTGTATCCCGTCACCGCTTTCCTGGCCCTGCCAGCCGCGCCAAGGTGTCCCGCAGTAGGATAACGTCAGGCGCAGCCGCTTAAAGCCTGGGGCGGCGGCTTTTCTCAGGCCTAGCTTCGTTTCTGCATCATTCACGGGTCTCATGTTCGGGAGTTGTTTCCATGACAGCACATCATCCATAAATCAATGTCGCAGCATCAGATCAGCTGAAGGTGAAAATATTTTTCATGTCGATGAATAGGCAGCCAAGGGCTTCGTCGAAATCTCCCGAACACCAAGTTCAACAAAATGAAAACGATCCTTACTATCCTCGCAGTCAGTTCAGTTCTCGGCTTTGCCTCTCCATCCGAAATTCAAGCTCGCGATTTTTGCTCGCACGGTCATACACGAGTCGTCTCTTATCTGCCATGTGGTCGGCCCGTTTATGCTGTGTATCAGGTCTATGGATATGACCGTTGCGGTAACCCTGTTGGGCACTGGGTGACGCAAAGAGAGAGCTGTGGATGCAGTCGTTGCAGCCCTCCGCGTCATTACGCTCCTTCATGTCCTCCTGAACGTGGTTTCAGTGGCAGTAGCGCTGGTTTGTCGGGGCACTCCTATCATGGCCCTGGTCGGAGTTGGTTTTTCTCGTTTGGTCGTTAATCCAGGCATGATCACAGCGAGGGTGAAAAACGAGTCTTGATTCCGCAAAACGGCGTCACTATGCTGAGACGTCATGAAACCCATCAGCACCGCTCTTTTCGCCCTCGCCTGCATCGCTCTATCGGGCAAAGTCCAAGCAAACCCTGAAATTCCTGGCGTCATTTCTCAAACTTTCGGCCAAGCCGTGGCCAGCAATGTTTTGCTACTCAAAGGTAGCGGTACGACCTCTGAACCAGTCGAGTGGGTCGCCTACTCGCGCGACGCTTTCCGTCAGGAAGAAATCCTGCGCATCAACCTCAAGTTCGAAGGCGCGAACTGGAAGGCCTCACCTGATGGTGCTGGCAGCAAAGTCCTCTCCCCGGCTCCTCCTCGTACTTTGGATTTCTCTAGGCTGCGCACTCGCAGTGCCGAGGCCCGAGTTGTCGCCGCTAAAGCAGCAGCTCTGGCGCAGGCAAATTTTGCCAGTGTAGACTATCAATTAGCCTCCAACCTCGAGTCCGGTGTGCCGGAGTGGGGGCTAGCACTTAAGGATGCCTCAGGCTACGAAATCGGCTTCTGCGTCATCTCTGGGGAAACAGGAGCGCTTATTTTCCAAGATTGGACACCGCGCATGCCTGGCTCTATCACCGTAAAAGACCCCAGTGGAGGCGAACGCGCAGCGCAGTCCGTCAAACGCACAGCTCGCAAAGCTTGGAACTGGACGGATAAGGCACGCACGGAAACCAAAAGTTTCTTCCGTGAGCTCTTTCGTTAATTCTACAAAACACGCTGGCCCAAGTGCAGAAATTGCCACATGAAAGGCGTTTTTACGTCTTGACGCACTATGCCTAGGCAGCATTACTGAAAGGCTATGCTCACACGCTTGAGCTAGCTGTTTGTAGTTTCCACGTTTACCTTCTTATGACCGGAGTCACCTTCTCGACACGATTCGTTCTATGCCCGTTTTTGGCATTGGCGCTTACTGGCGCAAACCTCACCCAGGTGAATGCGCAACTTTCCTTGGATGCACCGGCGGCGGCAACAGGGCGAAAAATCGTCAACCAAGTCGATGTGGTTTTCAAGGGTGCTGCGACCATGGATCCAGCTCGCGTGCGCGCCCAAATGTCGACTCGTGTTGGAGAGCCGTTCTCCGATGAATCTGTCGAGCGTGATATTCGCAACCTTTACGCCACAGGTTCAGTCGAGAATGTCGATATCCAATCCGTCCCTGCTGGTGGTGGTGTCAGGGTAATAGTCACTATCTCTGGTCGTGGGGGAATCGCTGAACTCAGCTTCCTTGGCAATGCTGCCATAGATAACGACAAACTGCGCAAAGAAATCGAAATTCAAGTCGGAGATCCAGTGGATGATGCCAAGTTAACCACAGCTCAGCAAAAAATTCGCGAGCTATACGAGAAGAAGGGTTTCTCTGATGTGGGTGTTACCTATGATGTCACGCCAAGTGCCAAAGAAGGCTTCTCCAGTGTGCTTTTTAAAATCGAAGAAGGTGGTCGCGGTCTAATCGGTGACATTCGTTTTGAAGGAAACAACAACATCAGTGCCAAGAAGTTGAAATCCAAGATCAAGAGTAAGGAAAAAACCTTTTACCGTCTGTGGGGCAAAGCTGGCAAACTCGACAACCAAGCTGTACTCGATGATGTCAAAATCATCGAGCAAGCTTACCAAGATGAAGGCTATGTTTATGTCAAAGTCAGCTACCGCCGTGAGCCGATTGACGAAAAGAGCGTGGCTCTAATCTTTGAAGTCTATGAAGGCGGCAAATACGATGTCGCGGTTGTCGATCTTCAGGGGATCACCATCTTTACTAAGACGGAGCTGACCCCTGCCATCCGCACTGAAGCTGGTTTTCCTTATTCTGGAAGCGACGTGAAGGGTGATGAGAAGATGATCATGGACTACTACGGTTCCAGAGGCTATGCCGATGCTCGTGTGGACACACAGTTGACTGATGCTGGCCCGGGCAAGCTTAATGTGACTTACAATGTTTTTGAAGGCGGCAAATCCTTCATTCGTAAGGTCAACGTCAGCGGTAATGCAAAAACCAAAGATGAAGTTATTCGCCGTGAACTTCCATTCGCACCCGGAGACCCTCTGAATACAGTTCAGCTGGAAACGGCGCAGACTACTCTGGAAAATATGAATTATTTCGAGACCAAAGGGGAGGCTAACCCACTGACTGTGCGTCCTATCCAAACTGAGGTTGAAGGTTTTAAGGACGTTGAGATTAATGTTTTCGAGAAACCTACTGGTTCGGTCAACTTCGGCGCAGGTTTCAGCTCGATCGATAGCTTGGTCGGTTTTGTCGATGTCACCCAGACCAACTTCGACATCACCGACTGGCAGGATTTTCGTGGTGCAGGTCAGAGGTTCAATCTGAACATGCGTTACGGCACTCGTACTTCGACCTTTAACACATCTTGGACCGAGCCATGGTTCCTTGGTCAAAAACTGGCTCTTACCACGCAGCTTTTTTATCAAAATCTCTTTTTCTTGTCCACCCGATATGATCAAAGAAATATTGGTGCCTCCATCGGTCTGCGTAAACCTCTAGGTGCTCATGCTTATTTGGATGGTACCTACACAGCTCAACAAGTCGATATTGATGTGGATGAAGGTGGCAATGCCACAAATCTACTTAGGTCCGAAGAACAGGAATACTTCCAGAGCAAATTTGAACTCAGTTTTGTTCATGACACTCGGGATAGCGTCTTCATTACACGCAAAGGTCACAAATTCGAAGCGGGTATTCTCGCTTCTGGTCTCGGTGGGGATGTTGAAGTGTGGGGTGCTAACATTGGTGGACAGCAATACCTTCACCTACCCGGTGATACCATCTTGAGCTTTGAAGGTATGGCACGCTGGGTCGATAGCTGGGGTAATGACGGCGTGCCGATCTTCGAGCGTCAGTTCCTCGGTGGTGCCAACAACTTGCGCGGTTATGATTACCGTGAAGTAGGACCGAAAGACAGCGTCGGCGAGCCTGTCGGTGGTGATTTTTCCATCTACGGAACTGTTGAATTCACCTTCCCAATCATCGAAAAAGTGCGTGGAGCTGTTTTCTGGGATGTCGGTATGGTCTCATCAGATATTGAAGCAGCCACAGGATCTGCCGGCGGTAACCGAAACGGTGGCCCGATCATTGGAGAAGGTGAGATTTATTCGAACGTCGGTATCGGTCTGCGCATGTTCCTTCCAGTTGGTCCTATCCGCGTTGATTTGGGTCTGCCTCTCGTGAAAGACGATTTCGTCGGAAACAGTCCGCGATTCCAATTCAACATGGGTTATAAATTCTAAATTATTCTTGCCTCTAAAGGCAGCTTTTCTTGTCACAATACTTCCTTCTATGATTCGTTCCATCATACTCTCATTATCTCTTCTTGGGCTTGTCAGCACCCAGGCAGCTGATCTCAAATTTGGCGTCATCGACATGTCGAAAGCCTTCTCTGAATTCCATAAAACCAAGGAAGCCGCTGAAAAATTCAAAGGTAACCTGGACAAGGCTCAGAAAGAAATGAATGACCGCTGGTCCGTCTATAAAAACCTCATGACGGACATGCAGAAGCTTAAGAAGGAAGCCAGTGACCCGATCATGACAGGGGAAGCTCGCCAGAAGAAGGCGGTTGAGTTTGAAGAGAAAGGTAAGGAACTCCGTTCTTTGGAGCAGGAAATTGGTGAAGCGCAAAACCGCCGCAGCAGCCAACTGAAACAGGAAGATATGAGCATCCGCAAAGGCATCTATGACGAGATTCTTGTCGTGGTGCGTGAAAAATCTAAAACAGAAGGCTACGACTTCGTTTTCGACAAGTCAGGCATGAGTCTTTCCACTGTTCCTGTGCTCATCTATTACAAAGACGCTGTCGATATCACTGACCAAGTCATCGTAGAGCTGAATAAAGCAGCTCCAGCGGCCGCGCCTGCTGCTGCTCCTGAAGTCAAGAAACCCTGATCTGATCACTAACATTTTCTAGGCACGCCGAACCATGGTTCCTGGCGTGCCTTTTTTTAGCCATGAGCGCCAACATTACGCATCAACGTCTCGCTGAACTTGTCGGTGGGGAACTCGTCCAGGGCGATCCTACTGGTATTGTCACCGGCCTAAACTCAATTATGGAAGCAGCTTCGGGAGAAGTCACCTTCCTCGGGAACTCGCGTTACCTATCATCCCTGAAGACGACTAAAGCCACGGCCATTCTCGTCAGTCCTGATTTCAATGAACCCATGGATGCGGTCGCCCTCATCAAGGTGACCAATCCCACACTGGCCTTTTCCAGCGTCATTCGCCATTTCGGCCCACCAACGAGGGCTTTTGTGCCAGGTGTGCATCCTAGTGCGGTGGTTGCATCGACCGCTTTATTTGATCCGCAAAAAGTCAGTGTCGGCCCTGGCGTGGTGATTGAAGATCATGTCCAAATTGGCGATGGAACGCTGATTCAGGCGGGCGTATTCATCGGCCACGGAGCTCGTATCGGTTGTGATTGTGTCATCTACCCAAATGCAACCATCCGCGAGCGCTGTGTACTCGGTAATCGTGTCATCATTCACAGTGGCAGTGCTATTGGTGCGGATGGTTTTGGTTATGAGTTTAACAAAGGACGACATCAAAAAATCGATCAGGTTGGGATTGTTCAGATCGATGACGATGTTGAAATTGGCTCCTGTACCACCATTGATCGTGCTCGTTTTGGACGAACCTGGATTGGTGAAGGTACAAAGATCGACAACTTGGTTCAGGTCGGTCACAATGTCGTGCTGGGTAAGCATTGCGTGATCGTTTCTCTCGTCGCTCTCGCTGGCAGCACAAGGTTTGGCGACTATGTGACCATCGCGGGTCAGGTTGGTGTCGGTGGCCATCTGGAAATCGCCAGTCAGGTGACTTTGTTGGCCCGCTCAGGCGTCACCAAAAACATCACTGAGCCAGGAGCCTATATGGGGTTCCCTGCTAAGCCTTTGATGGAAGGGCGCCGATTACAAGCTGCTCCAGGTAAAATTCCTGAGATGCTTGATCGGATTAAAGCCCTCGAAAAGCGTCTCGCCGCACTCGAATCGAGTTCATCGACCGTTTAAAGAAGTGAGCTCAGAATAAAAGAAAACCCGTGGCACCTTGAGTCAGGTGACACGGGTTGATGGAAGTAGGGATTAGCCTTTGTTGGGGAGATCGACCAGCATCTGAGCATTGCTCGGGTAGCGCTCCATGAGCGTCAGCACGCGTTGAATGGCATCGATGGGTTTGTGACCTGCCAGACCTCGGCGGAGCATGTGAATTTTATCCAGCTGGAAGGGCTGGAGAAGCAGTTCTTCTCGACGTGTGCCGGATTTGAAGATGTTGACGGCAGGGTAGTAGAACTGCTCAGCGATCTTGCGATCCAGGACGAGTTCCATATTGCCAGTGCCTTTAAACTCTTGGAAAATCAGGTCATCCATGCGGCTGCCGGTCTCAATCAGCGCGGTGGCGAGCACGGTTAGGCTACCAGCTCCGCGGGTGTTGCGTGCTGCGGCAAAGAGTCGGCGGGGAATTTCCATGGCTCCTACGCCCATGCCGCCACTCATGGTGGCACCGCCCTGCTTAGCGTTGTTAAAGGCTCGAGCGAGGCGGGTGATTGAATCCATGAGCATGAAGACATGGTCTCCGCACTCCACGAGACGTTTCGCGCGCTCTACAGCGAAGGCTGCGATGCGTGTGTGGCTCTTCACATCCTGGTCATTCGAGCTGGCATAGATCTCTGCTTTTGGCAGGATGCGCTTGAACTCGGTGACTTCTTCAGGCCTCTCATCCACCAGCAGAATCATGAGATGCATGTTGGGATGGTTTTCCACGACCGCTTCAGCGATGTGCTGTAGCAAGGTGGTCTTGCCTGCGCGGGGGGGGGCGACGATGAGTCCACGTTGGCCGCGGCCCACGGGAGTGAACATGTCGATCACGCGCGTAGTGAAGCGGTCTTTGCGCGTCTCCAGCTGAATCTTTTTATTCGGGTTGATGGCTTTGAGTTCTTCAAAGAGCGGCATGTCTCGCATGGCTTCAGGGGCGCGAGCGTTGACTTCTTCGACGCTGGTAATCTGGGGGCCGCGAGCTCCTTTTTGGGAGATGCCTTTGACATGCATGCCTTCACGCAATCCGTATTGACGGATGAATTCAGCGGAAATGAAAGCATCTAAGGGATGCTGGGCATAAGCCAGCTCACGACGACGAAGGAAGCCGTAGCCCTTAGGTGTGAGTTCGAGCACACCTTCAGCCGGCTCCGGTGGTCCGAGTGGGACTTCTGGGATTCTTGGGCGCTCGTCTTCTTGAAAGTTAGGCTGAGAGGCAGGCTGTCTGTCGTTTGATGGCGGTGGCCCTTTGCCTTCGAGAGCTAGGCGACGTGCTATTTTTTCCTGGCGGAAGCGTTCGCGGCGTTCTTTCCAGCGCTCGAATTTGGACTTACGCCTTTCCTGAGGCTGGTTTTCCTGATCTGCTATCTCTGGAGATGTGGCGGGGTCGGCTTCTGCGGGAGCTTCATCCGCAGCTGCTGTTGGTTCGGCAGCGGGAGGTGGAGGCTCTGGTGTCTGCTCTGGCTGAACAACGATTTCAGCAGAAGCTGATGTGGCTGCTTCATTGGAGGCAACGGGAGTCGCAATGCCGGTTAGGCCGGATTGCATCTGGGCGAGCATTTCAGCCGCCTTCTTTTTGAGGCCAGATTTGCGTGCCGATGGTTTAACGGCTGATGAGTCCACTTCGGTCGGGACAACAGGCGGTTGTTCTACCGCGGCTTCAGGCTCTGGCGCTGTGGCCTTTTTTTTGGTAGGAGATTTTTTGGTAGCCGCTTTTTTTGCCGGGACTGCGGGTGGGGCTTCCACGACTGGAGCTGGCTTTTTATCAGCCACTTTTTTGGCAGCTGCTTTCTTTTTGGGCGCAGCTTTTGCTGTCGAGGCTTTGGCCTCCTCGACTTCCACTTTAACGACCGGTGCTACAGCCGCTTTTTTGGTGGGAGCCTTTTTGGCAGCCGCTTTCTTTTTGGCTTTGACTGGCGTTTTTTCTGGGGGCAGTTCGTCACTCATGAGGGTCGGGAAAAGAGGTTAGGAAAGTGAGTCTGCGATTTCGTCGTCGATCTCAAAGTTGGCATGCAGGTTTTGGGTGTCGTCGTAATCGTCGAGCACGTCATACAGTTTGATGACGGCTTTGGCGGTCTCCACATCGGTGAGTGTTGTGGAGGTGTTGGCTTGGTGAATGAGTTTTTGCGAGGTGGTCGTTAGACTTTTTTCTCGCAAGTTGCCGACGACTTGGAAGAGCTGGTCCGTCGCTGTGAAGATGACCCATTCGTCGCCTTCATCCTGCACGTCTTCAGCGCCTGCTTCGAGGGCAATCTCCATGATAGCGTCTTCGGTGAGAGTGCCTTTATCCAGGCGGATTTCGCCACGACGGGTGAACTGGTAAGCGACGCTTCCCGCTTCGGCAAAGGTGCCGCCGTTTTTTGAAAACAGCACGCGCAGGTCATTGGCAGCGCGGTTGCGATTATCGGTGACGACTTCGACCATGAAGGCGATGCCGCCGGGGCCGTAGCCTTCGTAAGTGATTTCTTCGAGGCTGGCACCTTCCAGTTCACCAGCTCCTTTTTTGACGGCGCGGTCGATGTTGTCGTTAGGCACGTTTGCCGCACGGGCCGCCAGGATGGCAGAGCGGAGGCGGGCGTTGAGGTCAGGGTTTGATCCTCCATTCTTGGCAGCGACGGTGATCTCTTTGGAGAGCTTGCTGAAGACTTTGCCGCGCTTGACGTCCACGACGGCTTTGATGTGCTTGACCTTGGACCACTTGTTATGTCCTGCCATGTTTTCGCTGTCTAGGTGGGTTGAAGGATGGAATACCGGTGATTACCGCTTGTCGGGCGGTTTCCCGGAATCGGGGGGATGGATGGGGGATGCTGAGAAAGAAGCGGCCTTGCCGCGGTATCCACTCTTTCCCAAGCCGAAGCCTGAGCGGGAAGGGTTTCGTCAGCTTAGACGCTTTTGAAACCACAGCTCCAATCATCGGAGCAGACACCAATGTTCACCTGGTTGAGAGAACCAAGAACAGGTTGAGTGTGAGGGCGGCACAGCCTTCTTGCAAGGTGTTTTTTCGTGATGCGTTGTGATCCAGCTCCTGCCTCGGTTAAGCCGCGTTTACGGCATAACGCAGCACTCCGGCTAGACGTGAGCGCATGTCTTTACGCTCGACGATCATGTCCACCAGCCCATGCTGTTTCATGAATTCGGCAGTCTGAAATCCTGGTGGCAGGTCGGCGTGGGTGGTTTCTTTGACCACACGTGGCCCGGCAAAACCGATCATGCACTTTGGCTCAGCCATGATGATGTCGCCAAGGGTGGCGAAACTGGCGGTGACACCACCTGTGGTGGGATGCGTGAGCACGGAGATGTAAGGCAGGCGGGCTTCTGAATGACGAGCCAGAGCACCGCTGGTTTTGGCCATCTGCATGAGGCTGAGAATGCCTTCGTGCATTCGTGCGCCTCCAGAGGCGGAGAAGACGATGACCGGTTTTTTTTCAGCCGTCGCCGCTTCGATCGCACGAGTGATTTTTTCTCCGACGACGCTGCCCATGGACGCACCTAAAAATCGGAAATCCATGATAGCGATGAGCACGGGAATGCCCTCAATGCTGGCACGACCGGTGACGACGGCTTCTTTAAGGCCCGTCTTGGCCTGGTAAGCTTTGACTTTATCGACATAGCCTTTGAAGCCGAGGGCGTCCACGGAGTCGATCTGAAGATCCATTTCTTCGAAGGTGCCTTCATCGACAAGGCTGGCGATGCGCTCAGGACTGCTGATGGTAAAGTGGTAGCCGCAGTTGGTGCAAACTCGGAGGTTCTTTGCCAAGGCCTGCTCAAAAAGGCTTTCAGCGCAGGACGGACATTTCGTCCACAGTCCTTCTGGCATGTCCTTCTTTTTTTCACCGAGTTCGTTAACAGAGCGCTTTTTGAAAAATCCCATGATGTAAAGTGATGTGATGTCTAGAGCCTGCCCCTCAGCCTGTCCACCAGATCTCCGGATTGGCATGCCGGCAGCGGTTTAGACAGGCCGGTAAGACCGGTCGCAGTTTTGATGCTAGCCGCGTGCTACGGTGATGACCACCACTTTTTCCACTCCTGCGTCACGTTTCAGGACTCGGGCGCACTCATGGGCGGTGGCTCCTGTGGTCAAAACGTCATCGACAAGCAGGATTTGGCGGCCTTTCAGGTGTGTGTGGTTTCGCCAGGGTAATCGTCTTTTCATGGCGAATATGCCTCGCAGGTTTTCAAGCCGCTGTCGGCGGTGCAGGCTGGCCTGGGTGCCTGTATGGCGGGTTCTTCTGAGCACTTCGGCTGCGGGGATGCCTGTCATTTGCGAAAGACGCTGGCAGATCTCCCAGCTCTGATTGAAGCCCCTGCCCATTTGCCTGACAAAGTAGAGTGGCACAGGCACGAGCAGCCACTGGGTGAGGTCCTCTCCGATTAGGCGTTCTTCATCGAGTGTGGGGCGCAGAATTTCCGCCAAAACGCCACGTAGGGATAAGTCATGGCCATATTTGAATCCATGGATCAATTCACGAAGAGCTCCGCTGGCCTTGTAGGCTGAGATGGCGAAATCAAAAGCCACCTTTCTTCCCTCGCAGTTCCAGCAGCGGAAATCAGATGTCATCGCGCCATCGTAGGGCTCGCCACAAACAGAACAAACGGGTGGAATGATTGGCTCCAGGGACTGCTCGCAACTACCGCAAAGCCAGGCCGCCTGACCCTCACGGGCTGAAAGTGACGGCAGTGGTCCTTCGCAGCATCGGCAATGGCGGGGATAAAGGCCATCCAGCGCCAGATCCCCACATTTCCTGAGCCAGGAAATGCCAGCAGCGCTTTGACGGCGTCCAGGATAAGCCATTTGCGAGATTTTGAACCAAATGAGCAGTATCCGACAACTTTTTTCTGCCAAACGAAGCATGGATTGACGCGCTCGGCTGCTTTGCTCAAGATCAGGCTTTATGCCTCACCGCACCACTCCCGCTCCGCTGACGACGATGCCGCCCGGCATTCCTTTTATCATTGGTAATGAGCTGGCCGAGCGCTTCAGTTTTTACGGGATGCGTGCCATCCTTTATCTCTTCATGACCACAGCGCTGGTGACGCACGAAGGTACGGCTGATCTCATGAGCGAAGCGAAGGCCAAGGAGTGGACTCATCTTTTCATCGCAGGCGTCTATTTCACACCCTTGCTGGGTGCTTTGCTGGCGGATCTTTGGTTGGGTAAATATCGCACCATCATTGCATTGTCTCTGGTCTATTGCCTCGGACATCTCGCGCTGGCGCTGGATAACACGCGCTCAGGTCTTGTGGTTGGGCTGACGCTGATTGCCATCGGTGCTGGGGGCATCAAACCCTGCGTCTCTGCGCATGTGGGGGATCAATTTGCCCGCACCAATGCCAGCCTGCTCTCCAAGGCTTTCAACTGGTTCTATCTCGCCATCAATTTTGGGGCGGTCATTTCACAACTGCTCACCCCCAAGCTGTTGGAGTGGTATGGGCCTCATGTGGCCTTCGGTGTGCCTGGGGTATTGATGCTTGCCGCGACGATCGTTTTCTGGATGGGACGTAATACCTTTGCCCATGTGCCTGCGGATCGTAGCCGCTTTTTGAGTGATCTGATGGATCCCAAATTCCTCCGAGCCCTGGCAGGCTTGATCCCTCTGTTCATGCTTATCGCCGCCTTTTGGAGCA
>CANHTV010000002.1 GCA_947463285.1 Verrucomicrobiaceae bacterium
CGCCGATCAGGGCCATTTTATCATTGCCCGGCGAGGCGGCGAGAATTTTGCGGATGAGTAGAATCGCAAAAGCCAGGCCAACGACGGCGAGAACGATGGAGATCTGAATACCTTGAGTGAGTAGGATTGACGGAGTCACAATGAAACGATTTATCAGTTGGTTGGGCCGGTAAAGGACGCGGATTCTAGCGGCCTGCTATCATCTGGCAAGAATCATTTCCAAAGGCTTCACTGGCTCAGCATCATCTCCGTAGTGGAAACGAGCATTTGCATATAGGAAGGCACTTCGCTGCCGCCCGGGCTTGCTTTCACGGCTTCTTCCCGGCATAGCTGCGGCGTGCGTCTGGATGTCATTACGCTTTTCCCCGAACTCGTCGCTGTGCCCATGAGCACCAGCATCATGGGCCGTGCCTGTGAAAAAAAAGCCATCACTGTCGGTGTCCATGACCTGCGTGAGCATGGTATCGGCAAGCATAAGCAGGTGGATGACACCCCATACGGTGGCGGGCAGGGGATGCTGCTGCGCCCGGAGCCTTTGTTTCAGGCTTTGGAAAAGGTCCATACGGAAAAGAGCCGCGTGATTTTGATGTCGCCCGCCGGGGCCAGGTTTGATCAGTCGGCTGCACATCGTCTCAGTGCTGAGGAGCATCTGATTTTCATTTCAGGCCATTACGAAGGCATCGATCAACGTGTGATCGACTATTGGGTGGATGAGGAACTCAGCATCGGTGACTATGTGCTCACAAATGGAGCCATCGCGGCCGTCATTGTCATGGATGCTGTCGTGCGTCTGCTGCCCGGTGTGCTGGGCGATGACATGAGTGCAGTGGAGGAGTCCTTTGGGGCGAGTGGTCTGCTGGAGGCTCCGCATTACACGAAGCCTGCCGAATATCAGGGCTTGCGGGTGCCGGACATCCTCCTAAGTGGTAATCATGGGAAGATTGCTCAATGGCGTGAGCAGCAGGCTCTGGAGCGCACCCGCCGGATGCGGCCTGATCTCCTGCCATAAACTCTGCCGGACTGACATCATGCGCCTGCGCCTGTGCTTCATGAACTGTCTGCTTGTGATGCTGTGGGCCGTTTGGGGGGCTTTGCTAGCTGCGACAGTAGAGCCGACTGGTTTTGAAAAATCATCCCTAGCCTGGCGCACTGCCTTGCATTTTGATCCGGGCGCTGAGGCTCCGCTGCGCTCGCTGATCCGTCTTTATCAGCAGGAGAAAAAGATCGGTGAGCTGATCGGGCTCTATACTCAGCATCTGAGCCATTATCCGCAGGATGAAGGGGCGAAGGTCGTGCTGGCGCGGCTGTATGTGACGCTGGCGGATGATCGTGTGGTACCGCTTCTGGCCGAGGCATTGGCCACACATCCGCAGAATGCACTGCTGCTGCATACACGGGCTCTGTGGCTGGAGTCACAACATGATCCTCTGGCGCTTGAGGCCCTGGCGACGGCTGTGGCAGCGCAGCGGCAAACGAGCCGTCGGGATGTCTGGCTGCGCGATCTGCTACAAAAGTCAGCCCAGTTGGAGCGTGAGGACCTCGCCATCCAACGTCTGGAGGCAGCACGGGCGACGCTGACGCCATTGCAGTCGCTGGGCTGGAGCCGTCGCTGCTTGGAGTTAGGCCTGCATCAGGCCGCCGCAGCAGTGCTGGTCGGGGGCGATTTCAGCCAACTTCAGGGGGATGAAGCTGTAGAGGCTTGGCTGGTGCAGGCGCGGGTGGCTTTGGCTAAGCAGCAGACTACTAAGGCGGCAAGCTGCGCAGGGGGAGCGCTGGCCCTGCTGGCGCCAGAACACTGGCGGTATGGCGAGGTGGTAGCACTTGTTTGGCAGTGCGCCGATGCAGCTGGGAGAAAGCAAATGCTGGAGGACTCATTTCAGCGCTGGCAGAGCCGAAAGGCGCACGAGCCCTCTGCCCTGGCTTATGCCGATCTGCTCATCGCGGCTGGGAAAAAGCAGGAAGCGCAGGCCGTGGTCATGGAGTCACTACAGCTCCTTCCTGACTCCAGCGCTTTGGAAAAGCGGGCCATCGAGCTTCTGGAGTCTCAGCAGCCTGCGGAGGCGATGATCGACTTTCTCAGGCAGAGGCTCACGCTGAAACCAGCGCGCACTGATTTACAGGAGCGACTGAGCCGAGGGCTACTTGAGCTAGGCCGTGTCGAGGAAGGCCTCGCCGCGCTGGCTTCACTGCTGAGTGCTCAGGAGCCACAGGTGCAAATCCAGACACTACTGCAAACGTCCCGCCATCTGCGGGCTCGGAATCTTCAGGCCGAGGCAGCCCGTGTTCTGGAGCAGGCATTGAAGTCGCAGCCTGAGCGCTGGGATCTGCGCAAGGAACTGGCTGAAATTTTCATCACCCTACAAAAGCCTGATCAGGCCCGCCTGCTGTTTGAGCCGCCTGTGCCAGAGTCTCTCAGCGCTCAGGTGCGGCAGGAAGTGGCGCTGTATTTGATCTCACGAAAATGGTGGCCGCAGGCGCAGATGTTGCTTGAGGCTGGCCTAATGAAAAGTGGCAGCGCCTTCGATAGTAGGCTCCTGCTCGCCAGAGTCATGACCGTTATTGGGGATCAGGCGGCCGCCGCGCAGCATCTCGGACTGTGTCGTGAGTCATGTGACACGGCCGCGCGTTATGCAGCCTGGCTTGCACTGGCGTGGGAGCGTGCTCTGGAGCTTGGTGACGCGGACGCTTTGGCGGCGTCTGAGTTTCTGAAGCTCCAGCCCGCCAAAGGTGTGGCTTGGAATGACATTTCGTTAGCCAAGCTGTTCACGCTGGCTGAGACCACTACCCAGTCCACACTTCATGAGGCAGCCGAAAAGCAGCTTCGAGTCATGCTTGCAGATGCTGCTTTGCCCCAGGTCACTCGGGCGGAGTTGCAGCAGCTCCTGATCGCCGTTTTACAGCAGCAGCCCAGTCGCTTGAAGGTCTTGGAGGAGGAACTGCAATCCGCCCTGGCCGGAGCTGATGCTGAGTTGGCGGCGGAAACGCGGCTGCGCTTGCTGCTGCTTTATCACCAGTCGCAACGTCTGGATCTGGTGGGGCCGCTGCTGAGACAGATTGACCCTTCAGCCTGTGATGAGGCCGCGCTGCTTCAGCAGGCCATGGTCATCGCCCGCCAGTATGATGAAACAGAGATCGCCATCACTCTAGCGGAGCGACTCGTGCGCCTGCAACCTGAGGAGCGGGACCATTGGGTCGCCTGGACCAGTCTGCTCCAGCAAACTGGCGATGAGTCTCGACTGCGTGCCTCTCTTCAGTATCTCCGCAGCCGTGCGGCGGATCTGGGCCTCAGCTCACGCGTGCAGGAGATCTTGCGCGCCCACCTCGCGGCGAGTGCTTGGCGCAGTTTGTCCATCATGCTGAGCCATCCTGAAGACTCCGTGGAGGATGCCAAACGCTGCCTAGAGGAACTCGATGCCCTGGAGAAAACCAAGACACATCGTCTCTGGCTAGCCTGGGCTCGTGGTCTGGTCGCCCTCAGGGCAGGGGATGAAACCGCGCGCGCCGACGCAGTCCAGGCCTTGCAATCCGCAGAGCCTTGGGTGCAGCTGCCAGATGGATTGAACCTATCTCTGTCAGAGGCCCAACGTCTGCTGGAAAAACCTGTTTCACCATCTCCGCAGTCCATGCCAGACGCTGCGTCCACTTATGACCGATTGCCGCAGTGGACCTGGGTTTTTCAGCCTAAAAGCCAGACTGATCTGCAACGTTGGTGCCTCACGCCTGATGGCACGAAGATGCTGGTTCAGGATAGCGCTGCACGCCTTTACGCAGTGGACCGTGCGAGCGGTAGGCTGCTCTGGGATAAGCGGCTAAATGTGGCTGCACAGAAAACTGCACCTAGTTCAGCCAGCTACGGCAGCGAGCAGATCAGCTACCCTGCGGAGTGGTGTGTCAGTGATCAGCACGTCTGCTGTCTCAAGGAAGACATGCTAAGCTGTCAGCGAGTGCAGGATGGGGCTCTGGTCTGGCAGGTGCCACTGCGTCAGGCATTACCAGGCACGCAGGGCACCCTCGCCTACAGTGAGGGGCGCGTGCTCTGGTGGCGAGCCGCCTTTGGCAGGCTGGATGCGCTCGATGAAATCTCGGGCAAGCTGCTCTGGTCCACTTCCATCCCAGCCCTCTCACGCGAGCCCGAATCCACGCTAGGAAGCCCCGTCTGGCTCACCTCAGGGATCAGTGTTGATGCTGGTCGTGTGCTCGTCTGGGGCCAGGGCTCAGCGCTCCTTCAGTTGGCTGACGGGGCACTGCTCGCGAGAGCCAGTGTCGGCACCGAGCATCTCGCTTTTCCCCTGGATCTGAAAGGCCTGTCACTGCCACCTGCCTCAGCTAACAAACCTATCATTCTAGGTCTCGGCAGCAGGAATGCTGGCTCAATCAATGGCGGGTCGCGCATCCTGCCTGCGAATTATTTAGCCATGCCCAGCTATGGCTACCCCGGCATGTATGGCAGCAGCTCAAGCTCGCCATGGCTGCTCTGGGGCGGCGATGGAGCCCGGTTGCTTCATGGCGATGGCATCTGGCTCCTGGGGCAAAACATCCCCTCAGCGCAGTACTCCATTCTCGGTATTCCACGGCTGCATACTACAACTGCTCCACGTGCCCCGCTGAATTCCGCGCTTCCCATCGGCACGGTGGGGCAATCACTGATCGTCGCGCTGGAAACCGGTGTGCTGAAAGTCTCGGCCGATGGCGCAGTGCGGCATCTTAGCACAGCTGGTTTTCGTGAAAACTCCCCCAGCCAACACTCGCTGCCAGCCGTGGCTCTCGATGGAACACAACTCGGCATGGCTACAAGGGATGAACTCAGTATCACCGATGCATTAACTGGGGCGGTGATCTGGCGCAGCGCCTGGCCTTCAGAGGCCTCCACCAGTGTGCAGACCGCTCGCGAGTCTCTGAGCCCGTGGCAAAGTCTCCGCTGGAGTTCCCGAGGTCTCATGCTGCATGAGGCCAGCGGTCGTTCCCTCGTCATCGAATGGCAGGCCCTCATGGCCCGCGGCGACTTCATCGTCCCCGTCGGTACCCGTTGTCTCATGAACTTCCGGTGCCGGTAGAACAGATTTTACAGCCCTTATTCCCCCAGCCACCAGCAGAAACTACCACTAGGCACTGGGAGCACCTGAGACGTCCCCCGAAGCTGCATTTCCCCATGATCGAGCCGTCCTCTGGAGCCTAATTGTTGCCATAGTAAATGATGCAGGGAGATCGGAGTTAGCTCGGGTGTATGGCAGGAGAGTAGTACACCAAGGGGGTCGGAAGGCATCAGTTTGCCGATGAGGGTCAGCAGCTTTGGCAGATCGGTCTCGATCTTAAAAATCTCACCTTTGGCACCACGTCCGTAGCTGGGTGGGTCCAGGATCACTAAATCGTAGGTCTTTTCGCGGCGTAGTTCGCGCTCCAGAAACTTCGTTACATCATCAACGATCCATCGCACCGGTTTGTCATCCAGTTGGTTAAGTGAAGCATTTTTTCTGGCCCAATCCACCATGCCCTTGGAGGCATCCACATGGCAGACCTCAGCTCCAGCCCGTGCTGCTGCTAGTGTGCTGCCGCCTGAGTAGGCAAAGAGATTTAAGACTCTGGCTGGGCGTCCATGTTTTTTAGCGAAGGTCTGACAAACCTCTCGGATGCGTTGCCACTGGTCACGCTGTTCTGGAAAGATGCCCAGGTGACCAAAGTCGGTTGAACTCAGCAAAAAGCGTGTTCCATCAACCTCGATATTCCAAGTCTCCGGCAAGCGATCCCGCCCGCGCCATTGATTGCCGCCGTCACGGAAAAAAGACGCAGTGGCGCGCTGCCAGTCCAGAGTGGGCAGGGTCTGCCGCCACACTGCCTGGGCACAAGGGCGTGAAAGCACCACTTTGCCAAAGCGCTCCAGCTTCTGAAAGGCACCACTGTCGAGGAGTTCGTAACTATCGTTCATGAGCCGCCTTCCATAGGCTGGCTTTTTGAACTGGCAATCGAATCCCAAGCTGCGGTCAATGCGAGATCAGTAGGATGAACGGATTAGACCTTGCCTGCATCGACGACAGAGACGAATGGCCAAGATGAAATCCAACGACGCTCGTAAAGAAAAAAAGAAGGCTCCTCAAAAAACAGCCAAGGAAAAAAAGTTGGAGAGGCAAGAGAAAAAGGCCAAGCGCTGATCTTTCAGGTATTACCTGACGTGGAATTCGACATGCGGCTTCATCGGGGAAGTCTGAAAAAAAAGTCCCTACAGCCAGTGCCCCGGCCTCTGTGAGCAAAATTCAGGCTTGCTGAGATTCCCTTTATCTTTGGCCGTGACAAAGCGGGGGCGTCTTTGTTAAGCGTTGGTTTCTGCCATGCCTCGCTCGTTTTCAATTCGTGACTCTTCCATCGCTCTTGCCCTGCTTGGGATCTGTGTGTTTTTTGGCCTAGCGGAGCCGAAGTTTCTGGATTCACGTAATCTCTCCCTGCTTCTGACGGAGCTTTCCATCACGGCGACTTTGGCGATGGGGATGCTGCTCATCATTCTGCCGGGGCATATTGATCTCTCGGTCGGCAGTGGGCTGGCTTTGCTCAGCGGCATCGCGACGGTTTTGACGACAAAGGCGGGCCTGCCAGCTCCTGTGGGTTTGTTGATCGGTTTCCTTGCAGGGGTGCTGATCTGGTGGGGGAAGGGGCTGCTGATCGTGAAGGAGCGCATCCCCGCTTTCATCGTAACTTTGGGCGGCTTGTTGGTGTTTCGTGGCTTATTTTGGCTGGTGATTCAAAATCAAACCGTGCCCGTCGTCGATGGAGGGCAGACGAATCTGTATTCCCTCATCAGCACATGGTACCTGCCGGCCTGGGCGGGCTACATGCTGGCTGTCGGTGTGATCGCTGCCATGATCCTGGCGACTTGGTTTTCGCGCAAACAGAGGCGTGTGAGCGGGTTCGAGGTGGAGGATTTTGAGGTGGCTTTTCTGCGGGTTTTTATCGCTTCCCAGGCGATCCTGCTGCTGGTGGTCATCACGGAGCAGTTTCGTGGTATCCCACTGCCGGCGCTGATTTTTGCGGTGGTGGCTCTGGCGGTCTATGTGCTCACGCAGCACATGCCCTTGGGACGGCATCTTTATGCGATCGGCGGGAATGCGGAGGCAGCTTTGATTTCTGGTGTGCCCGTGCAGCGGGTCGTGATTCAAGCCTTTGTATTTATGGGTGGCATCGTGGCCATCACGGGCTTCATGCTCACCTCCTACACGGGCAATTCCACGACGGATCTCGGTGAGTGGATGGAATTGGATGCTGTGGCTGCCTGTGTGATCGGTGGCGTCAGTTTGCGTGGTGGGCGCGGCACCGTGTTGGGTGTGCTGGCCGGGGCATTGATTATGGCGACACTTCTGAATGGCATGACGCTGATGTCGGTGTCGCCTGAGTTTAAACTCATCGTCCGTGGCTCAGTGCTTTTGGCCGCTGTTTGGCTGGATGTACGTCTCGGGCGCAGTTCACGATAATGCTGGCCAAAAGCTCAGAAATTACTGGCTAGAAGTCACATCCCGCCTAGCCTCGCACTCCACATGCCTAGTGAATTTGACATCCAATACGCCATCGAGAACACGCAAGTGCTCCATGAGCCGGATCGCCGTATCGACACGTTTGGAAGCACTCAGTTCGAGTTCCAACTGGTTTCCGAATTGATGGATGAGATCAACGCGACTCGAATTCGGACCGGGCAGATCACGGCCGAAAAGCCCCTGATCCTGCGCCCTGATCCTGAGTCTATGGCCGATTTTGACTTTGATGGTTTTGGCCCCCAGGGACAGGCCTTCGGAAACTTCCTGCGTGAGAATTTGCACAAGCTGGCCGTGCTGAAGTATGGCTTCCGCTTCAAGATGGATGACATGCAGGAAGAGATCGTCCACGAACCGATTGATCAAGTTTGTGACAAGCTCAAAGAAGCTTTGCGAATCTCTGGCAAGCCCATGAATGCCATCATCCAAGGCGTGGATGAAAGCTGGGAGATCAGTCTGCTTAAATTCACCGTCGAGATGATTGAGAAATCCCAGAAGATCAACATTTTTGACTTTCACCGCCGGGGACTTCTCGGTTGATGAATGAACCACTTTCTTCAACCATTTGTGGCTTTCAGCTTGGATGCACTGCTTAAATAATGGCTAAGACCCAGCTAAAACTTCTGCTCTTTCTCATCGTTCTGGGCATCACGCTCGGATGTGTCGCTACGGCTTTTTACATCTATGAAAAAGTACTGAAGCCGGAGATGGTCATCCAGGCTGAGATGGCAGGGCTGAAGAAAGGGAACATGCCGAAGATCGACCCTGGGGCGAAACGCTTTGATGTCGCCGCTTTACAGATCAAGGACGGCAAGATCAATCAAGGCCGGGAGATGCTCTACAAGATGCTCCAGCAGTTTCCCGATTCAGAGACATGCCCAGAGGCCAAGCGGATCATCGGTGAGATCAATCTCGATGAGCTTTTCTCCCTGGATCACAAGGTCGGTAAAAAAGACTACATTGTGCAGCCGGGGGATTCACTGGCGCTCATCGCTCAAAAGCAGGGCACTAATATGGACATGATTGTGAGGCTGAATGGCCTCATGAGTACCACGCTTCAACCAGGAGATCACCTGACACTCATTCCTCTGGATTTCTCCATCGTCGTGGACATCTCCAGCAAGACTGTCAGTCTGCGGCGCAAGATCGGTGAGAAGGAATACTTCTTTAAAGAATATCAGGCTCTGGATATCTGTCTGCCATCCGCGATGAAAGTCCCTGCGGAAATGGAGATCAAAGGCAAGTCCGCCATTGCTGAGGGTAAATCGGTACTTTCGACAGATCCTCGCTACATCGACGCTGACAAATGGCTGCCCGGCAGTCGCACTGGCGTCGTCCTCCGCACACTGCCGCCTGTGGTTAATCCCGCAGCTCCCGCCCCTATCACTGCGATTGCCGCACCTAAATCCGACCTCGCGGAGCCTGCACCAGCGCAGGAATCCGGGGTTTTCCTGGAGCATAGCGACCTGGAAGAGCTTTTTACGCTCGTCCGCAATGGATCAAAACTTTACTTTGTTCGTTAACCTCAACGCATCTATTTACAAGCCATGAAACAAGTCCTGGAATTCGAAAAACCTGTCGTCAAACTTCGCGAAGAGATCGAAGAAGCGAGAAAGAAATTTGCCAGCAAGCCAAGTGACAAACTCGCGGCTCAAATCTCGGACATGGAAGCCAAGGCGGATGCTCTGCACAAAGACATTCACACCAATCTCAATCCTTGGCAGCGCGTTCAGATTTCCCGTCATATCAATCGCCCCTTCATGCTCGATTATGTGAAGCATTGCTGTGACGAATTTATCGAGGTCCATGGTGACCGCCACATCGGTGACGATCAAGCCATGCCAGCTGGTTTTGCCACATGGGGTGGTAAAAAAGTCGTCGTCATCGGTCATCAAAAAGGCCGTGACACCAAGGAAAACCTGCTGCGCAACTTTGGTAGTGCCCATCCAGAGGGCTACCGCAAAGCGCTACGCCTCATGCGCATGGCTGAGAAGTTTGGTCTACCGATCGTGACACTTATCGACACCCCAGGAGCCTTCCCTGGTATCGGTGCTGAAGAACGTAATATCGCCGAGGCCATCGCTTTTAATCTCCGTGAAATGATGACACTGCGGACACCCGTCGTGGCCGTCGTTATTGGCGAAGGTGGCTCAGGTGGCGCACTCGGCATCGGTATCGCTGACCGCGTCCTGATGATGGAAAACGCCTATTACAGCGTCATCAGCCCGGAAGGTTGCGCCGCCATCCTTTGGAAACATCGTGAGCATGCTCCTGAAGCGGCCTCAGCCCTGAAACTCAGTGCGCAGGACCTTTCCCAGCTCGGCATCATCGACGGCATCGTGCCCGAGCCTCTTGGCGGTGCGCATAATGACCATGAAGTCGCCGCTGCTGCCCTGAAGGATGCCGTTTTGGCAGCCATCACAGAACTCGAGAAGCTGCCTACTGCGGAGCTTCTGGAGAACCGCTACCAGAAGTTCCGTGCGCTCGGTAAGTTTACTGAAAACTGAGTTCACGCTCTGTTTTAAATCATACAACTCTGTCGGAAATCAGCAGCCAGGCACCCCAAAAAAACGCCGCTGAAAGTTTCCCGACAGGGTTGATTGGCGAGTTAAATTCGGTGCCGGTGACGAGCAGCAATCCTAAATTCCCAGGCTCTAGGTAAAAACTTTTTTGTGGATACCAAGTGATGACATGATCATGAACAAGTCACTCCTTACTCTCAGCCAAGTCATCCTGGTTTTGTTTTTCGGTTTAATCGCAGCAGGTAGCCTGAATGCTCAAATCGGCCCATTGGTTCGACAAGTCATCGTGGCACGTGCCGCCGGGTGGAACTCCAGCACGGCTACCCTTCAGGCCTACCAGCGTGGCTCTGCAGGTGAACCCTGGCGTCCGGTTTTCTCCCAAAGCATTCCCGTAAATCTGGGACGTTCCGGCCTCGCCTGGGGACGTGGCGTGTTTAATGCCCCTCAAAATGGCATCCCCTTCAAGGTGGAGAAAGACTGGCGTGCCCCGGCGGGTGTTTTTCAGCTCGGCTTGTTGTTTGGCTACGCCGCCAAAGCTCCATCAGGTGCCCGCTGGCCATACCATCAGGTCGGGCCTTGGGATGCGTATGTGGATGATCCCAACAATTCCTATTACAATCAACACGTCCGCATTGATCCTAGGCAGATACCGCCTTGGTTCGAGAAACAAAAGATGCGTCTTGGAGACTCCGCCTACAAATGGATGCTGGAAATCCGCCATAACCAAAAACCCGTAGCTCCGGGCTATGGCAGCGCCATCTTTTTTCATGTCCGCCGTGGTCCCAATAAACCAAGTGCCGGATGCACCACCATGGACGTGGAGAATTTGGAAAAAATCATTCGCTGGCTCGATCCGAAAGCCTTTCCCCATTACGTTTTGCTGCCTAAGTCCGACTACGACTACCTGAGGCCAACCTGGGCCTTGCCTTGATTGGTGATGGAGTCACTCAAGCCGTCATCATGCGACGTTCTGCAAGAACGGTCACGGCTTCCAGGATATGTTGGCGGTTCATTTCGTGGACTTCCAACTTGTGGCCGATTTTGGGCACCAGTGTCACTGTAAGCTCGCCACCGAGGTGCTCGCGGAATTCTTCAAGGCCTTCCAAGATGGCCGGTTCTCCCGTCTTGCCTTCAGAAAGAAGGTCTGGGTGATACGTTTCAAAGCCAATACGCTCGATCAGCGTTAGAACGCGTTCTCCTGTTGCCGCATCAAGGATTCCTTGCTTCACGGAGTAGATCAAATCCACAGCCATGCCGATCGCGACTGCTTCACCATGGGTAACTTCAAAGTGGGTGATTTGCTCCAGTTTATGCGCAGCCCAATGCCCAAAGTCTAGTGGACGGGCGCTCCCGAGTTCAAAGGGATCTCCTCCCATGGCGATGTGCTCGACGTGCAACTCGGCACTGCGCTGGACTACGCGTTCCAATGCAGACTGTTCGAGGTGGGCCAGGGCGTCTGCGATTTGCTCGATCTCCTCGAAGAAAGCCTTGTCCCGAATGAGCGCAACTTTGATGGCTTCAATGATGCCGTTTCGTCGCCCACGTTCGGTAAGGCTTTCCAGAAAAGTGAAGTCATTAACGACTGCAAAAGGAACAGCGAAACTGCCCACCCAATTTTTTTTACCGAAGAAGTTCACGCCATTTTTGACGCCGACACCTCCGTCACCCTGACTCAGGGTCGTGGTGGGGAAACGAACATGCCGAATACCACGATGTGCCGTGGATGCAGCAAAACAGACCAGATCAAGGGCTGCACCTCCACCGATGACAAAAACGTAGCTGTGACGGTCCAACCCAGTGTCATTGATGGCGTGCCAGCAGTGTTGGACGAGTGAAAAATCGTTTTTACAAGGCTCTCCGCCAGGGATGACAACGACCTCACCAGCCAGGTCGATGACTTCAGCGTGGGCGCGTGCGTAATTACGGATGTCTATGCTTAGTCGTGGATTGGCAGCCATGACCTGATCGTCTGCAAAAATTAGCACACGCGGGACTTTCTGCGGCTGATCAAGCAGAAGTAGATCCCGAATCATGGTGTTGGCAGGCGCAAAGACCTCTCGTGTAAAAAGGATGCGGTGGGTGTATTCGAGCCTGATTTTTTTCTCCAACATGGGCGGGAAGTCTCTGTGCCCTTGAAGCGCGCAGCGTTCAAAGGGAAATTTCAAACGGTTACAGGATCAAAGACTTTCGATCTCTCGGTTTGGTTACGAGCATTAACGGCTAATAGATCAGAAGTCTCAGCCTACTTCGTGGTTTTCATGGCGCGGACATGCTCATAGGCAGCTTCCTGCATGAACTTCATGGCCTCTGGTGTGTTTTTGTGGCCGGCGAGGGGGTCGATGTGCAGCTTTTTGGGAATCGTCAGTGCATTGTAGGCTGCATAGACGCTGGTAGGTGGACAGGTGGTGTCGATGAAGCCGATGGTGACAGCGGCTCCTTTGGCATGGCAGCGCTGGGCAAAGTTGACGTTGTCAAAATAGCGCGCGGTTTGGAGCTCGGCAGCGTTGGGTTTGCCCTCTGTCAAACTCACGAGCTTTGGCCAGCCATTGATGCGATCTGCCATTGTGCCGGTGTGGTCGCAGCCTGCAGGGACGCCTGCACAGATGTAGCTGACACGCGCATCCAGCGCTCCAGCTGCAAAGGCCTGGAATCCACCCTGGCTGCTGCCATAAACGATGACAGTTTTACCATCCCACTCTGGCTGTGCGGTGAGGAAGTCAATGGCACGGACAAGCCTGAGAAACATGCCTTTGAAGTAGTTTTTCTCACGGTCGCTGCGTCCGACGTAGCGGTAATCCTTCAGCGGGCCTGCGCCTTGTTCTTTGTAAAAATCAGCGGGGCGGCCATTGGGCAGGCCGTGAGCATTGATGTCCATGGCCAACATGCCGCCTTCACGCTCAGCCCAGACTGTGCTGCCGAGACTTGAGCCGCCGACTCCTGCCCCATGGACAAAAAGAATGGCTGGCAGGGATTTGGCTTTGGCGTTTTTGGGACGACCAAAATAGCCTGAAACGGGAACACCCAAGCAGTCGATCTGCGCATCAAAGGCATCGACGTTTTTGGCTGGTGCCGTTACGGGGGTGAGGGTGAATTTGAGTGGCACCTTTGCGAGTGCGGCTTTTTGGCTGGCCCAGAAACTGTCAAAATCGTCAGGCATCGGCATGCTGGGTTTGATCTCACCAGGATCAAAGGCTGCCGAGGCCATGGCGGATGTCTGACCTGCGACCACTCTAAGCAGGGTAAAGCCTGGCTTAGTCACTTTGATGCTTAGGCTGCCTTTACCGTCGGTCAGTGGGACGCTTTGCGGTGCCTGCGGTTTCCAGCCGTCTTCTGAAAGCATGGCTGTGACCTTGGCGAGGCTGGCATCATTGGATTCAATGCTAAAGGTGGCCGTTTCACCGACTTTGTAGATGGCTCCAACGTTGTCAGTAACGGCCTTCAATATCAGCGTCTTGGCTGTCGGCTGCTGGGCGAGTGAACTTGAGGCGACCAGAGCAATGCTGAAGAGGGAACGTCGGAAAATCATAGGCATGAATCAACGCTTCCAAGCGACGATCTCTTGTGGAAGAAAACGAGGTCACCGGATCATCAGGGAAGCGAAGTTTGCTGGGCTGAATTAATGAGCCAGAAACTCATCCAGTGCCGCTTTGGTGATGCGGTACTGACTGCCGATCTTTTTGCCCTTCAAATCACCAGCTTCAATGCTGGCGATGACATCACCCTCGGTTACTCCGAGTGTCTGTGCCACTTGGGCTGGTGTGAGAATGTCTGTCACCGGAGCTGCGCCTGCCGTGACGGGAAGGGGGGGCGGGGTGCTGCCACTGAGACTGAAAGCGCCCTGAGCCATCATTTGCTGGGCCATGCCAAAACCCATGGCAATTTCGGCTGCGGATCCCGCGACTCCTGGACCACCTTTGGCCATGCTTTCTGCCATTTGGAACTTCACGTAATCATTGAGATTGCCGATGGCGCCCATGCTACTACGTTTGTCGATAGCCTGCTCCACTTCTGGTGGCACGCTGGCGTTTTCGAGGATGAAGCTGGTGATCTCGATGCCATATTTCCCCCGAGTCGCTGGATTGATCAGCGGCAGGAGGGCGTCACCAAGCTCGCTGTAGCGGGTCGCCAGATCAAGAACCGGTACTTTGGCGGTAGCCAGAGCGTCAGTGAAGACACTGACGATCCGGCTGCGCATAGTATCGGCGAATTCATCCAGACGGAAGTGATGATCAGAGCCGGCCACTTCTTTGAGGAAGAGTTTTACATCCGAAATACGGAAATCAAAGGTGCCAAAGGCCCGGACACGGACGATGCCAAAGTCCTGATCGCGCATCATGATAGGGTTGCTGGTGCCCCATTTGTTGCCGGTAAAAAGGCGGGTGTTGACGTAATAAATGTCAGCCTTGAAAGGAGATTCAAAGCCGTACTTCCAGCCTTTGAGTGTGGAAAGGATGGGAATGTTATCCGTGACGAGGCTGTGTTTACCTGGACCGAAGGTGTCACCAAATTCGCCGAGATAGACAAACTGCACGGCCTGTGATTCACGGACAATCAACTGGGCGCCGCGTTTGATTTCCTTGTCTTCATCTGGGAAGCGCCAGGAAAGCGTGTCACGTGAATCGTCCGTCCACTGGATGATTTCAAGAAACTGTCCTTTGAGGTAGTCGAGTATGGCCATGTCTGTTCTTTAGGGGATGAGTTTTTGCCGGTGTTGTTTCTAGGCTAGGCGGAGGCTGAGGCGATTAAAAGTTCAAACTTGGATTGTAAAGCAGCCCTTGGAAAAAGCCCGTTACAAAGAGGAATCTATGGAAAGCCTCCCTTGCGCCGTTTCGTTTGTGCTCTTATCAATACGATCAATCATGAACATCCCCCATACTCTTGCTGCCTTTGGACCGCTCGGAACCCCTGAGCTGATCATCATTGCCATTCTCGTCCTCGTTCTATTTGGCGCTAAAAAGCTTCCGACCTTTGCCCGCAGTCTTGGCAAGAGCATGGGTGAGTTTAAAAAAGCTCGTGATGAGTTCGAGCATGAATTGACCCGCGCGCAGGATGAAGCCGAGCGTCCGACTATTCCCCAGACAGCGGAAAAGCGTCAGCCGGTCGATTCTTCACGCGACGTCTAATTTTCATTTCCCTTACCTGAATGAACCGCGCGGGTTTTCTCTCGAAGGTTGTCTCAGGTTTAATGTGTTTGAGTTATCAAGTGGTCCCTGCTGAGGAGTCGGTAGGGACCACTTTTTGTTCCTACAACCTGCGCAACTGGCTGCAAATGGAGCGAAATTCGGTGACGGGTGAAAAACTGGCCCCGGCCCCGAAGCCTGAAGAGGAAAAGCAGCGTGTGGTGGAAATCTTGGTTCGCATCCGGCCAGATGTGCTCGGTGTTTGTGAGATTGGGGATGAGAATGATCTTAGGGATTTTCAAACACGTCTTAAAAAAGCAGGCGTGAATCTGCCACATTTCGAAATGACGCGTGGTGGGGATCCTGTGCGTAGTTTGGCGTTACTCTCGCGCCATCCCATCACCGAAAGGCGCAGCCAGTCAGATCTGACCTATCAGATTGGTGCCAAAATCCTGCCAATGCAGCGTGGCATCCTGGATGCCACCGTCCAGCTCAGTGAAGGCTTGGCGGTAAGGATGATCGGGGTGCATCTGAAGTCAAAACGAGAGGTCACCGAAGCTGACGAAGGCCTCATGAGGCGTGCGGAAGCTTCTTTGCTGCGAAGCCATTTGAATTCCATCTTTGATAAGCAAAACAACCCCCTGATTTTATGTTATGGCGACTTTAATGAGTATCGCAATGAGCCTGCTATCATGGAGGTGATGGGGCCTCGTTCTTCTCCCCATTATCTGCATGAGCTGCCATTGCGAGATTCCAATGGCCTCGTTTGGACGCACTTCTGGGACGCTGCGGATGTTTATTCACGGCTAGATTTCATCTTTTGTAGTCGCGCACTGCGGCCAATGATCGACCTGAGGCGCGGTTACATTTACAGCGTTCGGGACTTTGATAAAGCCAGCGACCATCGGCCTCTCGTGATCAAAATTCAGCCAAAGGATTAAAGCTAGAGTGCATCTTCTGATTGCCAGTTGGTGCGCTGACATCCAAAGGAACATCCATGCCCAGCCAGCCTCAGGTCAAAGAACAGCCTCACCCACTCGCCGATCTCCTTCTTACGGTCATATTGCCTTCCTTGGTGCTGGAAAGTCTGAGTAAACCTGAGCGACTCGGACCAGCTTGGGCGCTCGTTCTGGCTTTGCTCATGCCGCTGGGGTTTGGCGTTTACTGCTTCGTGAAAAAGCGAGGCCTGAACATTTTTTCAGTGCTTGGACTGGTGGCCGTGATCGTTACTGGAGGTATCGGTTTATTGAACCTTGACCCGCTCTGGTTCGCTCTCAAAGAAGCTGCTTTCCCGGTGTTTCTTGGACTCGCTTTCCCTCTTAGCTTTTATTGGAAAAAGCCTCTCGTGAATGAGTTGCTGCTGAATCCTCAAGTGATCAATCAAGGGCTCTTGAATGCCTCTCTGGATACTGAATTTAAGCGCGGGGCGATGAATAATCTGCTCGGGCGTGCTTCTTGGGCTCTGGCTGGCACCATGCTTCTGTCTGCAGTGGCAAATGCTCTGCTGGTGCTTTATTTCCTGGAGGGAAAAAATCCCGGATCAGAGGCTTACATCCAGGCGATCGGTCGCCAAAACTGGGTTGGTTTTATTGTCATCGGGCTGCCCATGGTCGGGGTGACGATGGCGCTGCTTTTCTGGTTGCTGGCCCGGATACAGAGGCTCACAGGATTGGAGCGTGAGGATCTCATGAATCCAGGCCAGACTGTTCGTCGGAACGTTGGCTGACTCTGCCAGAGATTACTGTGGGCCTTGAATGTATTCGGTGACGCGATTGTTCGTGAAAGTCACAGAAGCTGCTTTGTAAGGCACATAAACGATGCCCTGGCCGCCGCCCCAGTAGGGGTCCCATGCTCCACAGTAGCCGTAGCCGCCGCGCCCACGGAAGCCACCACCCCAGCCCATGCCCATACCCATGCCGTAGGTATTTGTAAAGACGGGCTGACTGCCCATGTAAGTCCATTTTTCGAGGTTCTTTCCGCTTTTTTTGCCGGTCGCCACTTGGTCTGGTCTGCCCAGAGCTAGGAAGACCGCTTCTTTGTTCAGCCCTTCCCTGATGCGGCCCTGTTGGATCAGCACTTGATCATTGGTGGGCAGGGCATTGTAGATGGTTGGGTTATTGGCGATGCGTTTCTCCCGCGGATTAACGCAGGAAGCTAGAGTTGCGAGGGCCAAAACGCAGACACTGAGGCGGAGGAGGTGGGTTTTCATGATGAGGTGCGGCTGACTGACCGGAGGTGAGGTTAAAGTGTTCAAGAACGGCTGAAATCAAAGTCGCTGTGCGAAGTGGACCTGTCTGCCGACTTCCTCAAATCCGCAGGAAGGATACAGATTCTGTCCCACCACATTTGAGGCCATGGTCTCGATACGAGCGACCTTGAGACCATTTTCCCGGAAGTGATCCAGTGCATGATGAATCAGCCTGCGGCCTAAACCAAGGCCTCGTGCTTGCTCGACGACGGCCAGATTCGGGATGCGGCCCACGGAGTTATTGAGATCAATCCTCGTCGTGATGTAGCCGAGTATCTGCCCCTCCCGCTCGGCTACAAAGCAGCCTTCTGGATGCACATGGCAGTCCTCGTCGATGTGGTCAGCCTTGCGGGCCTTCCAATCACGTTCATTCCAAATCCCGAGTCGGTCTTCCAGCATCTGATCCAGCGCTACGCTGCCAAAGGAATCGACGGTGATCTGACGCAGGATCGTGAGGTCCTCGGTGCGGTAATGGCGGATGGTGACGGGTTGTTCGTAGCTCATGGAGGTGGGTTGGCTGCTGCAAGATAACGAAGCTGAACATAAGAGACTTGGCAACTGATCGCCTTTTTGTCAGTCTGGCGGTCTTCTATGTCATCTCCAGCCCCGTTCATTCGTGCCCAGCAGCTAGTGAAGAAATTTCCGGGCGTCACTGCGCTCAGTGATGTCTCTTTTGATGTCGCTGCGGGTGAAATTCACGCGCTCTGTGGCGAAAACGGCGCCGGTAAAAGCACGCTCATCAAGCTCCTCTCAGGCATTCATCCTCATGGCAGCTATGATGGCGAGTTTTTTGTTTCCGATGTCCCGGCGCGTTTTGTCGGCATCGCTGATGCGGCGCGAGTTGGCATTTCAGTGATCTACCAGGAGCTGGCTCTGGTGGATGAGATGACGGTGGCTGAAAATATCTACCTTGGCAGTGAGCCTCTTCGTTGGACTGGACTGGTGGATTGGTCGAAAATGCGTCGTCAGGCGCAGACTCTGCTTGACCAGTTTCAGGTCGATCTCGATGCGGATGCGCGGGTCGGGGATCTTGGTGTCGGGCAAAAGCAGCTGGTTGAGATCGTGAAAGCTTTGGGTAAGAATTCCAAAGTTTTGATTTTGGATGAGCCTACTGCTGCTCTCGCTGAGCATGAGGTTCAGGTTTTGCTGAATATTCTGCGTGATCTGAGGCGGCGTGGCATTGCCTGTATCTACATCTCCCACAAGCTGGAAGAGGTCTTCGCCATTGCGGATCGAATCACAGTGCTGCGGGATGGCTGTTCCATCGCCACACTGAAAGCCAGTGAAACCAATCGCTCAGAGGTCATCGCTAAAATGGTGGGCCGTGAGATTTCAGATCTTTTCCCCCGCCGTGCAGCGCAAGTGGGCGACGTGGTTCTGGACGTCGAGCATTTGTCCGTGGGTGATACTCTGGGGCGCACCCGTTTGCATGATGTCAGCTTTCAACTCCGCGCTGGCGAGGTGCTCGGCATCGGCGGTCTCATGGGCGCAGGGAGAACGGAGCTTTTGATGCATCTTTTCGGTGCCTGGGGCCACCGCAAGAGTGGCACCGTTAGCTTGCAGGGAAAGACCTTGCCTCAGGCAGATCCCGTCAAAGCACTGAGATCTGGTTTAGCTTTAGTAAGTGAGGATCGACGCCGCTACGGCTTGGTCTTGGAGGAGCCCATAGGTTTTAATCTCAGCCTTTCCAGCCTTCAGGAAGTCACGCAGCATGGGCTGGTGAATCGCAGTGCTGAAGCGCGGCGGAATCGTGAAATCTATGAGGCTCTGCAAGTGAAGGCCACCGGCTTGGAGGCCATCGTCGGTAGGCTGTCAGGTGGTAATCAACAGAAGGTCGTGATCGGTAAAGCGCTCCTGACTCATCCCCAGGTGGTCATGCTGGATGAGCCAACCCGTGGCATTGATGTGGGCGCAAAGATCGAGATCTACGAGCTCATCAATCGACTCACGGCTGAGGGCAAAGCGGTGCTTCTCGTTTCCAGTGAGTTGCCTGAACTCATCGGCATGAGTGATCGTATCCTGATGCTCAATGCAGGACGCATCGGCGGCTCATTCAGCCGAGCTGAAGCCACTCAGGAAAAGCTCATGCAGGCTGCTGTTGCCGCATCGACAGAGCTGGGGATTGGGGCGAGATAAGGTTTGCCTGTCGCCGTTTCTTCGCTGGCGCGGGATCTTGAATAACAAATGTTGGCTCCTTGCCATCCGCTCTTGTGAGGGCAGGGAGCCAGTGTAACGAATGCACTTCGTTTTGTGACGGAATTCTCAGGCGGCGGAACGATCGATGCTGCGGCGTTTGTAGAGGAACTCGAACATATTGCCCTCGTGTGGCTGATCCCAGCTGATGCTCATGGTGCTGAGTGGTCCGAGGTTCAGGCGGTCGATGTCGGAGCATTCGAGGAGCTGCTCGGTAAACTCTGGGTCAGCTGTGATAGCCGTGACGATGAGGGAGTAGCCGATCTTACTCAGCACCTCACTTTGCTTCACCTCGACGACGCTGGCGTAGGGGCAAAGGAACTCGCGGTTTGCGAGCGAGTGCTCCCACGAGTCGCAGCGGATGATCGTGGGGCGGAGGTAGGTGCCGCCTTGGAACTCGACCTTGCGTGGGCCGTTGCGATACTTGGCGGTGACGTCTTCCGCGCCGGGTGTCTTGAGGTCGTTGTCGATGGTGCTGTCGATGTAGTCGGCCATCTTCGTGTTCGCAAAGCCAGAGAGGCGGGCGTTTTCGTCATCGGCTGGTAATGGCTGCACCGGGCCAAGTTGCTGGGCAATGGCGTCGGCGATTTCCTTGCCATACTTCGGCACGATGACGGCGCTGGCGTTGATGCAGGAGCGTCCGCCGTTATCACTGATGGATTTGACGATGACGTCGATGTACTCTTTCCAGTTCTCGATCTTGTCCTCGCCGATGATGATCTTGCTCCAGCCGGGGCCGTGGACCTGCACGCTTGGGTTGCCTTCATACATCTTCGCCATGGCGACATCTCCGAAGACGAGATTGCGACCGCTGAGTTTGACGACTTCGCCACTGCCTTCGTGGTCGGTGGGGTAGAAACCGAAGGCTTCAGGCGGAGCGCCAGCGGCGATGAAGGCCTGGATCAGGCGGAAAGGAGTCCAGGGCTCCTCGCGGCCTGGTTTGATGACCACCGGGATCTTTAGCGCGATGGCTGGGAGCCAGAGGGAATTCACGGCAGGCGAGTTGCTCGGCATCACAAGGCCAAGGGAGTGTGTGGTGGGGAAATAGGAAACCGGGCATCCAGCCTGCGTGCCGAAACCTTTGTCGATGACGCTCATGTCGAGGCCGCGTGAGAGACCATTTAAGATCATCTCCATGTGGGTCAGCGCGTAGTGTAGCTTGGCCATGTTACGCTTCACCATGATGTGCGGCAGACCGCTGGTGCGGGAAAGGGTAGCAATGTATTCCTGCGGGCTCTGGGTATGGCCTTTGTCACCGAGTGGCAGGGTGCCATTGAGGAAAAGCTCGCCCGCTTTGGCGGTGATCTCGATGAGCTGGGCGACGGTGAACTTCTTCAAAGCTGCCCGAGCCTCGCTGATGCGGCCCAGATCCTTGCGGACGATGCCGGCATTCACCTGGCTGACTTCGGCGCAGATTTCGCCGGTTTTGTGGTCTTTGACCTGAACTTTATCAAGGGACTCGTAGGGGCGGCCTTTGCGGAGAGCGGGGAGGTGGGGAACGGACATGAAAAACAAATTTCAGAATGACTAATGAGCAGGGAGAAAACTAAACAACAATACCATTACGCAACTATCAGCTTATTGGTCTTTGTAAGCTGCTTTTCAATACGTCTTTTTTGCCGTGAAACAGTGTGTATTCAATGACTGAGGCAAACTGAATGTGCCCTTGGTTGGCAGATCGTTAGCCTGAGCTACCAGACTAACGGATGGTCAATCCTTGCAGGACCTCTTTTTCAGCCGCCTCCGCAGCTGCCTGCGATCGGGCATGAATACGCAGAAGCACTTCACCTGCATGAATGGACTGGCCGACTTTTAGCATCTGATCGACGCCGACTGCGGGATCGATGTGATCATCCGCCTGTGCACGCCCCGCCCCGAGTCCGAGGATGGCGAGGCCGATGTGGCGGGCATCAAGACGCGTGAGAATGCCTGAGGCCGGGCTCTTCACCTCATGGATGACAGGCGCAGCGTGCAGTTGTGCCATCTTTTCCAGCGCGGTGACATCACCGCCTTGCATAGTGATCATTTTTTGGAAAATCACCCAGGCTTCTCCGGCGTGGAGTTTGGCGCGTAGTTGCTCACGGGAGGAAAGCGAAACGGCAGCGCTGAGATCGAGCACGAGGTCTTCGAGATCAGCCGGACCTTTTCCCTGAAGGCAGCAGACGGCTTCGGCGACTTCCAGAGCATTGCCTGCTGCGAGCCCGGTGGGTTCATCCATCGGGTTCAGGCGGACCTGTGTTTTCACGCCCATCGCTTCCGCCGTGCGGCACATGCTGTCAGCCAGAGCCTGGGCTTCAGACCTTGTTTTCATGAAGGCACCGCTGCCGAATTTCACATCCAGCACCAGCCGATGCAGCCCTTCCGCGATTTTTTTGCTTAGGATGCTGGCCGTGATAAGCGGGACGCTCGGCACGGTGCCAGTCACATCACGAAGCGCGTAGAGTTTTTTATCTGCCGGACAAATGTCTGCCGTCTGGCCGACCATGACGCAGCCGATGCTTTCGATGACCTGATGAATCTCTGCCTCCGAGAGCTGCGTGCGGAATCCAGGGATGGACTCCAGTTTATCCAGTGTGCCCCCCGTGATGCCGAGGCCACGGCCTGAGATCATCGGCACCCAGAGACCATCCGCCGCCAGCAGCGGAGCGATGATGAGGCTGGTCTTGTCACCAATGCCGCCCGTGCTGTGCTTATCGACACGCAGCGGAGCCTCTGCAGGCCACTTTAGTACAGAGCCGCTGTGGAGCATGGCCTGAGTCAAAGCAGCCGTCTCCTCTGTGGTCATACCTTTAAAATAGATGGCCATGGCCAGCGCGCTCATTTGGTAGTCCGGCATTTTACCTGAGGTAAAAGCTGCGATGAGGTCTTGGATTTCCGAGGCGCTGAGGCTGCCGCCTTCACGCTTGCGCTCGATGAGGGTAGGAATGTGCATGGCGGGGAGGATAACGGCGGGTAGGTCAGCGCCAGTGTTTAATTTTCCACAAAATTCATGCTTTCCTAAATGTATTATTCCTGTACGCTCGGTCGCCGTGATCTCTCAACGCATGTATCTCAGTATTTGGTTTGGCATTCTCATGGGCAGCGCCGGCTGTTCATCCACAGACAAGCAGCCTCAGGTTAGCTCATTGCCAGAACCTCTCGGACCCCAGGTTTCTCAGCAGTCCACGATTCAGGATAATCCCCTGGCACGCAGGCTGAACCAGCCCTCGACAATGCCGACGGTGCCTCCCGCTGGAGCCCGCATCAGCTACTCTCGCGTCAATATTTCCCAGCCTGTGCTGGCGATGACCTTCGATGACGGCCCGCATCCCTCACTGACGCCCAAGCTGCTGGACATCCTGAAACAGCGGAACATCAAGTGTACCTTCTTTGTCATCGGCAAAAACGCCCAGATGTATCCAAACATCATCCGCCGCATGATCGCTGAAGGCCATGAGGTGGCGAACCACACCTGGACGCATTGCAGCCTCACGAGCCGCTCAGACGCCCAGATCCGCACGGAGCTGAAACAGAGTGAAGATGCCCTGGTCAGCGTCGCCAACTACCGCCCCCACCTCATCCGCCCGCCTTATGGAGCCATCAATGACCGCATCAAGAACCTGATGTTTTCCGAGTTTGGCTACTCCAACATCATGTGGTCGGTGGACCCCCAGGACTGGCGTCGCCCAGGCGTCTCTGTCGTCACCAACCGTCTCGTGAGTGGCGCGCATCCCGGTGCCATCATGCTGGCTCATGACATCCATCCGCCGACCATTCAAGCCATGCCCTCTATGTTTGATCAACTGCTGGCCAAAGGGTATCAGTTTGTCACCGTCAGTCAGCTCATGAACATGGAGAAAGCCAACATGCCTGTGGGCGTGGTCATCCGCCCGGCGATGTCGGCGACTGAAAAAGATCCGACAATGCTGGCGCAGTAAATTTTCAAAGTCTCCTTGCCAAAGCTGAGCAGATAGCCCACCGGCCTGCTCAGCTTTCGACTTTCCTCCTCGGTTCCTCTTTCCTGGCCGCCTCATGATCGCCGACTCTTACTTCGACCTACGCACTCAGCTCGATGCCGAGCTGACGAACCTAGGTGCTGTACTAAGTGATCTCGGGGCCGACGGCGAATCCATCGCCATCGTGGATAACCTCATCGCCAGTCTGAAGGAGCCCTTCGTCTTTGTGGTCGTCGGTGAAGTGAATGTCGGCAAATCCACCTTCCTCAACGCACTCTTCGGCCAGGACTTCTCCCGCACCGGAGTGATGCCGACGACGGACAAGATCCTGTTCTTTAAATACGGCCCGCAGCATCTCGTCGCCCCCATCACGTCCACGCTGGATGAAGTGCAGGTGCCCGCCGAGTTCCTACGCGACTTTCACATTGTCGATACACCCGGCACGAACAGCATTGAAAACGAGCACCAGGAGATCACGGAGCGTTTCGTTCCGATCTCCGATCTTGTCATTTTTGTCTTCAGCGCCATGAACCCTTGGGGAGCCTCAGCGTGGCAGTTTCTGGACAAAGTCCACAAACACTGGATGCGCAACGTCATCTTCGTCATCCAGCAGTGTGACCTTCGCAGCCCTGAGGAAATGAGCGTCATCCTCGACTACATGGGGCAACTTTCCCAGCAGCGTTATGGCCGTGATTTCCCCATCTTTCCAGTCTCGGCGAAAAAGGCCTACCTTGCCCGCAGCTCAGGCATCGACCGCCAACGGCTGATGGATGAAAGCGGCTTTCACGGACTGGAAAAACACATCTCCACCTTGGTCGGGCAAAACACGACGAGACTGAACAAACTCGCGAGCACCATTCGCATCGCGAAACAGTTGCTGGATCAACTGCATCAGCGCATTGATGCCACCGTGCAAAACGCCATTCGGGCCTCCGCTCTCGTGCAGGAGCTGCAAACCGAGCGTGAACTCCAGATCGACCGCACGCTCAAAAAGATCATTCCAGCGCTCGACGCCACGGAGCGCGATTATCAGGAATCAAGCCTGCATGTCGCCGGTTTGGCGGAAGACGCGCTCGCTACAAAGCGTGCCTTCCGTGCAGAGGCTGATGACGTAGAGATCCAGACATCAGGCAACAAAGCCCAGAGCCTCGATCACCGTCTGTTTCAGGATCTACAACACCGAACTGGCGACCGCTGGCGTCAGGTTGGGATCATTTTGGAGGAGGACTATCTGCAATACGAGCGCTTCCTCCACGCTCAAGGCCGAGGCAGTCTCTTCCCTGCGGATGACAAACTACCGACAGAAAGCGACCCCGAGATTCGCCGTCTTTTTAGTGCGCACATCGACAGCACCATCCGCCGTTTCGTGCTCGGTCTGAAGCTGGACGAAGCCATCGAGCCTGGTCTCATCGCCGCACGCCGCCGCGCACGCTGGGTGCCCTGGCTGGCGGTGCCCACCCTTTTGGGCATTGGCGCAGCCTGGTATTTTGAAGGACTGCTTGGAGCTGGCATCACTGCCGCAGCTGGCTTGCTAGTCGTAGGTGCTGCCTTCCTCATCGCCCAAGCCGCCTTGAACACCGCTCGTCGGAATCTTTTCGACCGACTCGAAGAAGCCGTGCAGCCACTGCGCCAGATGATGCACGAGCAGGTGAAGCTGGATGTCGAGACACTCTTCAGTCGTTTTTTACCCATCCTCGGCCCAGCCCAGGAACAAGCCGTGCAGCGTGAGCAACTCATGCACCTCCAGACTGAACGCCTGCAAAAAATGGCCGCCGATCTGGCCCAAGTCGAAAGGCAACTGCGAGCTAGTGTGTGCTAGAGCATATTTGCTGCTGTCCCGCCATCCACCACGATGGCTTCGCCAGTAATGTAGCTGCCGGCTTCGCTCGCCAGGAGTAGTGCCGGTCCCACAAGTTCACGCGGTGCGCCCCAGCGTTTCAAGGCGGTGCGATCCGCGAAGTGCTGTTTTTCGACATCGTTCAGCAGCTTGCCGGGCATATCTGTGAGGAAGGGGCCTGGGCACAGGCAATTCACGGTGATGCCATAAGTTCCGAGGTCCAAGGCGCTTGCACGAGCAAGGCCGATGAGGGCGGATTTGCAGGCGCAGTAAACGCTGCGTTTAAGTCTGCCGCCAACGCCGAGTACGCTTGAGATGTGGATGATTCGGCCCCATTTTCGTGCCTTCATGCCGGGAACCAGAGCACGTGTCAGGGACATGACGCTGGTCAGATCCACCTCCACCACGGAGTCCCAAGCTTCATCGGTGATTTCGTCGATGGCCTGTGGGATGTTGATGCCAGCATTGTTGATCAGGATGTCCACTTTACCGAGTCTGCGAGTGGCTTCTTTGGCGAGCTTTTGCACCTGGGCTCGGTCTGCCATGTCCGCGACCATCCATTCGACTCGTACCTCAAGACCGTCAGAGATTTCGTGAGCGGCTGCTTCCACTTCATCGGCCTTGCGGCTGGAGATGAAGATATCTGCCCCGGCTTCCGCGAGACCGCGAGCCATGGCTTTGCCGAGTCCTTTGCTGCCGCCTGTGACGAGAGCGGATTTGCCTTTGAGATCGAAGAGTGGGTGCGTCATGTTCACATCCAAAGCAGCAGGGATAGAAGATGCACCGATTTTTTTTAAGGAATTGAGGGGCCGTGGAATAGGTTGGCCAGCAGCCAGACATAAAGGGCAAACAGGCCTGCAAGCATCCCGATTAGCACGGCAATGATACAGCCCAGCACAAGAAATAAGCGCCAGGTGCTGCGCTTCACGTTTTCATGATGCCCTGCCTGCCAGTCTTGAAGCAGGCGAAGATTGCGCGAGTTGGATTTAAAAAACGCGCTGGCTACGGGGCCTAGGGCAGGAATGTAATCGAAGAGAGTGTTGATAAAGAGATTGAATGCCATGTGCATCAGCACGGGCACGCTGACGCGACTACGCACGGCCTCGATGAGGATGATCAACCCGCCTCCGGAAGCGATGGTGCTACCGAAACCGGGAAAGAGAGCCAAGATGGGATCGAGCCCGATTTTGAAATCAGTGCCGGGTATGCGCAGGATGTTGTCCAGCCAGCGTGCGAGAAACTTCGCCACATCAGACTCCAAGGGCATGCCATTGACTGATGGTTCAAACGTTGTGTCGCTCATGCCCGGTTCAGCCTTCTGGCCCGCACGCAGGATTTCGTCGATGTGGATTTCACGTGGAGGCTGGGAAGGCATGACTTGGGAGGTTAAGAGCCTCGTGGCTATCTCACAAGAATGCTTTTTCCCGAAGAAAATTACAGCTGCAGAGTCCGAAACTGAACCTTTAGCGACAATAAACCAAGAGATAGACGATGTATATAGATGGCAATTTTTTGTCACCCCTAGCGGCCCGGTGGAACCCAACCAAAATCCCACCGGGCCTAAGGTGACCGGGCTGTCCCCAACCATGAAGTGACAGTCCAGCTCGTTATTTTGAAGCTTGCGCTTCAAGTTAGACAATTCAGCAGCTAGCAGGCCAAGTGCTGAGCGAACTTGAAGAAATTTTACAACTCGGCTTTGATGGCTGTGAGCAAATCTTCGTAACGATCGAAGCCTTGGAAATGAGGAAATTGAGTGCGGATGCTTTCTGGCGCATGGAAGAAAAAGCCTCGATCCGCCTCGCCCAGCATGGTGGTATCGTTAAAGGAATCACCGGCTGCGATGACTTTGTAGTTGAGGGATTTGAAGGCTGCGACAGCTTTCTGCTTCTGGTTAGGCTGGCGCAGTTTGTAGTCCACAATGCGGCCGGCGTCGTCGGTTTCCAGGTGATGACAAAAGATGCTGGGCATGCCGAGGTGGCGCATCAGCGGTTGGGCGAATTCTTCAAAGGTGTCGCTCAAAATGATGACCTGGGTGCGGGCGCGCAGTTCGTCAAGAAAGGCCTTGGCTCCTTCCATGGGGGAGAGGGTGGAGATCACGTCCTGGATGTCCGGCAGCTTCAAGCCATGCTGGTCTAGGATGGCTAGGCGGCCCTTCATCAGAACGTCATAATCGGGCTCGTCACGTGTGGTGCGGCGGAGTTCTGGGATGCCGGTTTTTTCGGCAAAGGCGATCCAGATTTCAGGAACGAGAACGCCTTCGAGATCAAGAGTGACGATGGTTTGCTGCATGGGGCTGCTTTGGTAGCGTGGAGCCGCCCGGATGCAACTTTGAAACCCTGGGTCAGTTTTTGAAGTAGGGTTCCAGTTCAGCACTGAAATATTGCAGGGCGTTCTTGATGGGCAGGGGCACGCCGCCACCGAGAGCGCAGAGGCTCGTCTGCTCCATCGTGTCCAGGAGATCAGTGATGAGCTCGCGGTCGATCTTGTAACTGCTGTCGCCACGGGCTTTGGCGATGAGTTCCTTGCCGCGTGTGCTGCCGAGGCGGCAGGGGAAGCATTTGCCGCAGCTTTCGTCGGCGGTGAACTGGAACAGATGCTGAATGTACTCGATCATCGGCATCGACTCCGGGATGCTGACGACGCCAGCATGACCAAGGAGAAAGCCGGCTTTTTTGAAGCTCTCGAAATCCACGGTGAGCTGATCAACTTGGGAAAGGGGCACGATGCCGCCGAGCGGGCCGCCGATTTGGATGGCCTTGATGGCGGTTTTAAAGCCACCGGCCAGGGCTATCACTTCACCGAGTGGCGTGCCCATGGCGACTTCGTATATTCCGGGTTTCACGAAGTGTGAGTCGAGCGAGATGAGCTTCGGGCCCGTGCTCTGTGGCGTGCCGATCTTGGCGAATTCCTTGCCGCCCATGCTGAGGATGGCGTGCAGATTGGCAAAGGTTTCGACATTGTTCACGATCGTCGGACGGCGGAAAAGACCTTCGATGGTGGGGAAGGGAGGGCGAGTCCGAACTTCCGGGCGCTGGCCCTCAATGCTGGCCAGTAGCGCTGTCTCCTCACCACAGATGTAGGCACCGGCACCTTTGATGGATTTTAGGGTGAAATTAAAGCCGCTGCCGAGGATGTTGCTGCCCAGCAGTCCGGCTGCATGCAGCTCTTCGATAGCTTCATTGATGATGCGCACGGAGTCTGGATACTCGGCGCGGATGTAAAGCACGCCGGTCTCAGCTCCTGCATACCAGCCTGCGACCATCATGCCCAGCAGCACGCTGTGCGGGCGCTGTTCCATGAGGTATTTGTCGATGTAGGCACCGGGATCTCCCTCATCCGCATTGCAGACGATGTATTTGACGCTGCCTGGAGCCTCACGGCAGGACTGCCACTTGAAATGCATGGGGAAACCCGCGCCGCCTCGACCGCGCAGACCGCTGTCCTTCAGTTCCGCCGCTAGGGAGTCACGATCTTGTGTTAGCAGCTTTTTAAAAGGGGCGTAATAGGCGTCGATACTCGAAAATGGGGCGGTCAGCTGTGCAGGCTGGAGGTGGGAGACGACGGCGTAGCGGTCTTCGCTGTCACCCTGACCGGAGCTGATGAGCTGATTTACCGCTTCAGGGCTGAGGCCGGAGTAATTTTTCCCCTGATATTGGAACGCCGCGCCCTCATGGCAGCGCCCGAGGCAGCAGATGTGGCCGATCTCCTCAGCAGGGAAATGCTGCTCCAGATCATGATGCAGCTTTTCCTGAGTGCCCGCGCACAGGCAGGCGGAGCCGTTGCAGAGAAAGATCTTTTTGTGGGCATTCTCGGCCTTCAGGAAATCATAGGCGGAGACAGCGCCCAGTGTGATGGCGTCTCCAAACAGAGATTCCTGCCCCAGACGATGCACATCATCATGAATCTCTGCCGTGCCTTTTGCGTCAGCCGCAGCGACCATGCGCTCGAAGAGATTTTTTTCGGTGCCTTGACGGAAGGAGAGCTGGCTGAGGTTTTTAGACATGAGTGCGGTGAAAAAGGGGGATTAATTAGCGTCTTGGGATGGGGCCTTCTATCAGGTGCAGTCATTCTCTAGCCAGCAAAATTAGAACAAAGTTCGTTCTGCCCGCCTCGGGCGTTACAGATGCAGGATCACTACGATGGCTCCAATCTATCGCAAAGCAGATGCTGCGAGGTGCGTTCAGTCTATACGTAACCGCTTAACAACCTATTTTGAGATGAACCGATTCGCGCTTTGGATTTTTTTGCCGCTGTGTGTCCTTGCCCAGCAGCCAGCACCGCCACCGGCTCTGAGTGAATATGAAGGCCGTGTAATAGCTCAGACCATGCACTGGCAAGGCGCAGCATGGTTGGTGCGACACAAGCGAGACCGTGAAGAAGCAACTCTGCTCATGCGCGAAAAGCTCGATTTGAAGCCTGGCATGAGCGTCTGTGACATGGGTAGCGGCAATGGCTACCACACGCTGCCCATGGCCAAAGCCGTGGGGGAGGCTGGTAAGGTCTTTGCCGTGGAGGTGCAGCCGGAGATGATCGAGATGCTGCACCGCCGCGCAGAAGAGCAGGGGATCAAAAACATCACCAGCATCATCGGTGAATCTCACGATCCGAAGCTGCCTGCTGAATCCTGCGATATGATCCTGCTTGTGGATGTGTATCACGAGTTTTCCCATCCTGAGCCGATGCTGGCAGGAATGCGCAAGGCTTTAAAAAAGGATGGTGTGGTCGTCCTCGTGGAATTTCGCGCAGAAGACGCCGGCGTGCCAATCAAGCCAGAGCACAAAATGACGAAAGCTCAGATCAACAAAGAAATGACAAAGAATGGGTTCAAACTCGTTCGTGAGTTTGATGGTCTGCCCTGGCAGCACATGATGTTTTTTGGTGCTGCCGAAGAGAAGTTAAAGTGAAGCTATTCAGCCGAGCGCTGCGGTAGCTTCCTTGCCTTCAATGACTTTCAGCGAGGGCTCTTTGATCTCGTGGACGATGCCGATGAGCTTGAAAAACTTGAGGGCATAGTAGGTGGGATCAATTTCCCACCAGAAGAATCCCTGACGAGCGCAGTGAGGATAATAGTGATGATTATTATGCCAGCCCTCACCCAGGGTCAGGATGGCAAGGATGAAGGAGTTCTTGCTCGATTCGCCTGTTTCATAACGGCGGCTGCCGAGCAGATGGCAGAATGAGTTGATAGCGAAAGTGGTGTGATAAAGGATCACTGTGCTAAGGCAGAAACCCCAGAGGAAACCAGTCCAACCGCCAATAAGAAAGCAGGCAAGCCCCGTCACTGCGGGTGGAATGTAATGGTGTCGGTCAATGAAGACGAGTTCTGGAAACTTTGTCAGATCCTTCACGCGTTTGGCATCATAGTCGAAGTACTCAGGGGAAAGGATCCAGCCCAGATGCGCCCAGTAAAAGCCCTGCTGTTTCACCGAGTGAACGTCTTCAGGCTGATCAGAATGCTGATGATGATGGCGATGGTGTGCTGCCCACCAGAGCGCCCCTTTCTGTGCCGCCATGCCACCCAGGAATGCAAGGACGAACTGAAACCAGCGTGTAGTCTTGAAGGAACGGTGAGAAAAGTAGCGGTGATAACCACCTGTGATGCCAAATTTACGAATGACAAACAGGACCACGCACATAATGACGCTGGTCATGTCAGGTTTGACAAACAAAGCGTAAATGGCTGCCAGATGAATGGCAAAAAAGAGGATGGAACCTGCGGTTGGAGTATAGGCTGTTTTGGTTGCGGCTGACATTATGCGGGCAGAGTTTTGGCGTGTGTCGGACTAAAAATCAAATCACAGATTTGTCTCGTGGCGGTTTGGTCACTGATGCGCAAAATCTGATCAAGTGCCTTACGTGTTGGCCAGACGTTATGGCGCATAGAAAACGGTGACTGCTGATGGCAATCGACGTATCTATGCCTGAAGACTGTGTATCTTTCATTTATGGATTCTGCTCGACTCAAAGAATGTGCTCAAAAACATCTGCCTGAAGCGCTTGACTGGCTTCGACAGATGGTCGCGATCAACAGCTTCACCACGAATGTCGTGGGCGTGAATGCTCTCAGTCGGCTGACGGTTGAATGTTTTTATTCCTTAGGCTTCAGTGCCCAGACGATTGATTCCACGCATCCTGATCATGCTTCGCATCTTTTTCTCCGCCGTGGTCCCTCGAAAAAGAAACCTCTCGTCTTAGTGACTCATTTAGACACGGTTTTCCCGCCTGAAGAGGAGTTGAAAAATAACTTTCGCTGGCACCCTGAAGGTGAGCGCATTTATGGGCCAGGAACGGTGGACATCAAAGGCGGCACCATGCTGATCTGGCTGATGCTGCGAGTCTTGAAGGA
>CANHTV010000003.1 GCA_947463285.1 Verrucomicrobiaceae bacterium
ATGAACTGCGGACCTACATCACCAACGAAGGCAAGCTGGAGGCACTGCTTGCCCGTTGTCGTGACCACACCTGCCTGCTATTCGAAAAACACGGCATCCAAAACATCGGCTACTGGGTGCCAATCGAAAAAGCTAATGGTGCGGACAATACCCTCATCTACATTGTCGCCCACCCCAGTCGTGAAGCCGCTAAGGTCGCTTGGAAAGCTTTTGGAACCGACCCAGAATGGCAGGCTGCGCGCTCAGCCAGCGAGGCATCTGGCAAGATCCTGGCCCAGCCTCCAGGCTCTGTTTTCATGAGTGTGACGAAGTACTCCCCACCAGTGAAAACTGAGACCGGCAAGCAAGCTCGCGTTTTTGAAATGCGCACCTACACCACACCCACAGGCAAACTGGCTGACCTGCACGCCCGTTTCCAAAATCACACCTTAAATCTTTTCACTAAACACGGGATGACCCATATCGCTTATTGGACGCCGATTGATAAAGATAAAGGAGCCAATAACCAACTCATCTATATCCTGTCCCATGCAAGCCAAGAGGCCGGAGCAGCCTCATTTGCGGCCTTTCGTGCAGACCCTGCATGGCTCAAGGCGAAGTCCGAATCAGAATCCAATGGATCTTTGACGTTAACTCAACCAGAAGGAGTTAAAAGTATTTATCTGCGAGCAACTGACTTTTCTCCCATTCAATAAATCACAGGTTGGTTCTATCAATGATCTTGGCAAGATTGATGCTTGCCATCCAAAATTCTATCTTGTAAGCACATGAGACATTCATCATGAAATCTCTAGCTCAAATAAAGCTGTTACTCGCTTTAGCCACAATCTCACTAACTGCCATGACGAGTTGTGGAAAAAAAGCCCAGTTGGAATATCAAACTGCGCAGATCAAACTTAGTTTAGAAGAACAATCTAACCTACTTAAAAAGCTAAAGAACGAATCAGTCGCACTCGGAAACCTGGGTTACTACAACATTCCCCAACCCGGTCACATTGATCAGCTAAATGGTAAGGTGAAATCGCTGAGAGAAGAGACCCTTTCATTGACCGCCGAAAAGGAAAAGGCGGAGAAAGACCTCGAACTTCTTCAAAAAGAACTGGACGCCTATCGTCAACGTTACCTCAACTAACCCACTCCCCGCATATACATTATGGACGGTAAAATCGTTGTTTATATCATCTTCCTCTTCGTCATCATGGGAGGAGTCATGGGCATTTTCTACACCACGGACGTGGATGAAGCTCAGAAAGAATTTATTCTTGCGCAACAACAGATGGGGCAGATCGAAGATTCGGTTAAGAAAGAACAGATCTCTTTCGCTCACCGCAAAGAAGCAGTAGCCATCATCACCGCAGCGAATATCATTGAACGCGACAACAACCAGCTTCGCGAAGAGACGCGCAAGATTAAAGACAATCGTGACAATCTGGCGAAGGCATTCACGAGCACCATTCAACGTGTTCGTGAAGAATCCATTGGCATGATTATTCCCGAGATTCCCCTCGCAACCGGGAATACGCTCAAAAACGCCAAACTTCAGGCGGTTGATGAAAACCTGACTGTCATCCAACACTCCGAAGGTGTCTCCAAGGTCCCGACAACAACACTGCCTGCCAGCTTGCTGGACAGATTTCGTTTTGGTTATGTCCCTGGAGGCGCAGGGGCAGTAACTGCGGAAGAAATCGAAATCAAAGAGTCCGAAACTCCGAGGAAAGATCCCAAGACCAGCATGAATTTCACGCCGCCTTCTACCGCAAACATGAGAACGAGCGCCAGTGATTCGCTGGTTCGACTTGGAGAAACTGGTCCAGCCGAAGTCAAAAAAAAAAGCACTTTCAACAATTCTAGGCCGGATTCAAGGCTAAGTGCGACAGAGGGCGACCCAGCCTTGTGGAAAAGTGTGCAGCGTCACTCCATTGGGCGGGCCTACGTTCCAGGGCAAGGCTGGCTTAAAATCGGACCTCGTGGCCCGATTCCAGGTTCAGGTCGCCATTAAATGAAGGTTATGGGCATTCAGCACAAATCTGCCGCCCACCCCCTCAGCATTTAGAGCAGCGAAAGTGTTAGCTTGAGATGCACATTGCTCAGCGGGCCAACCTCTGATCCAACCGTGTAAGAAAGCACCGTGGAACACATCTCCGCATCCGGTTGTATCCACCACAGCAACAGCTGGTGGTTTTAAATGGCGTATTCCTCCATCAGGAGTATTCCAGTAACAGCCATCTTTCCCCACTGTAATCACCACGATTCGTGCTGGTGGTCGGAGAAGCTCCTGAAACATCACCTTCAAGTCGTTACTGCCACTGTAGCTAACGGCAAAGTCATGGGAAACGATCCTCACATGACTGGCCTGAACAAGATCACGGATACCTTCACGATAACGCCCTGCGCCGCCATCGAACGAAATCTCCACCTCTAGCGCTCGAGCCTCTGCCACCATCTGACGGGCCAGTAATTCATGGCGTCCGTTCAGATGCAGTAATCGGGCACTGGCAAGCGCCTGACGTATCGCCTTCGTCAAAGAAGGCGCTTCGACATTGGAGGGCAGAAAGTAAATCTGACGTGCACCATCCGCAGCCCGCACCAAAATCACCGCACGCGCAGATTTGGCATCGGCGCAGTACTTCATCAGGTCAGTTTCGACATTCCAGCGCTTTAAGTCGGAGGTAATTTTCAGGCCCACTTCATCTTCGCCACAACTATCGATCAATGCGGTGCGATTACCTAACTGGGACAGTACACATAAGGCTGTAGCAACCGGACCACCGCCCATGGCTGCATGCGCAGAGGCCTCATGGACACATTCAGAGTCTCTGAATTGATCCACCCGCCAGAGTTCGTCCCAGGTGGCAGCACCAACACCTAAAACCAGTAAATCACTCGAAGTTGTATTCATTGAACATCAGCCCACAAAAAAGCGGTGCCTGTAAGCAAGCACCGCTTTCTTGGGTTAGGTGAATCTTAAACTCAGAGGCCTGCACCACCGCTTTTAGCGATGAAGTTCAGGGCAAGAGCTGCGATCGCGAGAATGAATACAAGGAAAGCCAGAGGCATGATCGTTGGAAGGGTTGAGATGTAAATAAGCAGCAAGAACTCAACGATTATTCTGGAATCGTCGGAAGTGTGCGGGTGAAATTGTTGGTCCAAGAACGGTCCTCATTACGCACTTCCCATTTCACAGGAACCGGTGCTGGAACCATAATCGGTGAAGAGTCACTGGAGGAAACCATGTCACTGCCAAACATTTGAACGACCAAGAGCACTGCCGAGAGCAGCAGACAGACAACGGAAAGAGGCACCAAGCCACCTTCTGGATCTTCTTCCTCGTTATAAAACTGCTCTGCGTCGGTGTTGGCTGTGCGTTTGACCGGAGCACTTGGAGGAGCCGAAATGCTTGGGCGGGACATCGGCTGCGTTGGTTGCAGCTTGACCGTTGCTTTTGGCAGGCCTGCCGTTGGAGCACCACCACCAGGTGCCGATACCATCGGGCCCGTGCCGCTGCCACCTGCTGGACGTGGTCCAGGTGCCGCTGGCTTCAAAGGCATGGTCTTGGTCAGAGGTGCTGTAGTCGCGCCTGTTTCCATTTTCGGAGCAGCGCCAGGAACTGACGGTGCGGTCGGGGCCGCAGGGCGAGGTGCCATCGGGGGCATTGGAGGACGTGGTGAGCCACCCATTGGAGCTGTCGGAGGGGCCATCGGCACTGTCGCGGCTGGAGGTGCCGCAGGGCGAGCTGCTGGTGGCGGAACTGGCAGACTAGGCGCCGGAGCAGCCATTGGAACAGGCGCTGGTGGCAATTTCACAGGGGAAGTTGCCGATTTCGGTGCCGGTGGCGGCAGAGGGGCTGAAGGCAACTGCACTGGAGCTGTCGATTTCCGTGGAGCTGCCAATGGAACGCTGGATGAGATTGGGCTGACCGGGGAGGTCGCTTCACGAGGCTGAGTGGAGCCTTCACCGGGACGAGAGCGGAGCGTGATGCGCACCGTTTCCTTTTTCAGCGGCACGGCTGATGTTTTAGGAGTGCTCGGTGGCGGCGGAGTTGGCTGATTATCTGATTCACTCATGGGACAAAGGGGGAAAGACTAAATTTGCAGAATTACCTGTTTAGCGGGAATGGGCTGCCTGCGTCAATGTCATTTTTAAATTCACTCATGATTCCAGATCTGGCAGGGTGAACCCCGATTAGCCAAATGGTCAATTTAACCTTTTGGCGATGAATGCATTGGATGATCAATGAGTGCGTTTCGCTTGCTTCAGAGGCAAATGACTTGCTGAGCTTATTCGGCGTTTCGAATGGCTGAGATCACTTCACGCAGGTTTTCCTCCGTCACCTCTTGGCTGACGTGAGCACGACCGAGAGTGCTAAGCAAAACGAAGCGAATCTTGCCGTGCTCGAATTTCTTATCCATGCGTGTGATGCGCAGCAGTTCCTCGGTTTCAAAGCTATCTGCCAACTGCACCGGCAGGTCAAAACGGCGCAGCAGGTCGATGATGCGTCCGGCCTCTACGGCTGTCAGTGTTGAGTGGCTGACTGAAAGCAACGCTGCCGCGTGCAGTCCGAGTGAGATGGCTTCACCATGGAGTAGCTGCCCATATCCCGCAGCCGCCTCGATTGCATGACCGAGAGTGTGGCCAAAATTCAGCAAGGCGCGGACTCCCAAAGTCTCGAACTCATCTTCCTCCACGACGGCAGCCTTGATGGCGATGTTCCAGCGGATGAGCTCAGCGAGATCTCCTCCACCAGCAGCCACTTCGTCAATCAGGGGCAGCATGGATGCATCGCGGATGCAGGCATGTTTGATGATCTCGGCAAAGCCTTCGTTCCACTCCCTTTGGTGCAGGGATTTCAAAGTCGCCACATCGGCGATCACATGGGCAGGCTGATGAAAATTTCCGACCATGTTTTTGGCATCCGGCAGGTTTACCCCTGTTTTGCCACCGACACTGCTGTCCACTTGGGAAAGCACTGTCGTCGGCACCTGGATGTAAGGGATGCCACGCTGGTAAATGCTAGCACAAAAGCCGCCCAGATCTCCGATGACGCCGCCGCCCAGGGCCACCACGAAACTCTTGCGATCCAGGCCCGCACGGGCCATCTCGCTGCATACATCCTGCGCTGTCAGCAGTGATTTACTGAACTCACCCGCTGGCACAGTGATGAGCACTGGATTTTTGCCAGCGGCTTTCAGGCTTTCCAAAACCGTTGCGGCATACAGAGGTCCGACATTGGAGTCCGTGATCACGGCGCAGCGGCTCAGTTTGCCAAACTTTTCGTTCGCCACCGCACCGATGCTTCCCAGCAGTCCGGCTCCAACATCCACGCGATAACTGCGCGAGCCTAAATTGACAGGGACAATGTGGGCGGGCTGGGACGGAGCAGGCATGGAAAAAGGTCGATGAGGTGACTGGCCGCCCACTCTGCACCTTGCTGTGAATCGAGGCAAATCGTTTGCAGCCAATGCTCGCGTTTGAACCAGGTGATCTGGCGTTTGGCGTATCTCCGGGAGGCCTGCTGCATGGCGCTGACGGCATCTGGCAGCGCTAATTCATCCGCGAGATGAGCGCGCATCTCCCGGAGGCCGATGGCTTTTTCAAACTGAAGCACCTCAGCGTCGGGGGGACGTTTTTCGGCAAAAGCCCGCACCTCAGCCAGCAGGCCAGCTTCGAGCATGTCATGGACACGCTGGTCAATGCGGGTGTACAGAGCCTCCCGATCCCAATGTAGAACGACACCATGTCCTTTCGGTTCCGTTTGGGAAAACGTCTGCCGCAGGGAAGACTGTGGACGGCCTGTGAGCAGGCAGATCTCAAGCGCCCGCTGCACGTAGCGAGGATTCGCCAAGGGCACGTTCTCCCCAGCCTGTGGATCCAGCGCAAGCAACTGTGCCAGCATTTCCTCAAGGGACAAGGCATTCAAACGAGCACGTAAAGCCTCATCCCCACGCGGCAGTGGAGCCAGACCATGCGACAGAGCCTTGATGTACAAACCCGATCCACCCACTACGATCGGCACATGGCCACGTGCCGCAATGTCTTCCAGGACGGGCAGCGCCATCTCACGATAACGCTGCGCATCACAGCTTTCCTCAGGAGCCAGCACGTCATAAAGATGATGCGGCAGACGCGAGCGATCCGCCAGAGGTGGCTTGGCCGTGAGCAGATCCAGCCCACGATAAAGCTGAAACGCATCCGCATTCACGATCTCCCCGCCCACACGCTCTGCCAAAGCCAGCGCGATGGCTGACTTCCCTGAAGCTGTGGGACCTGTGATAAAAAAAGGCTGCATGAGCAGGATGCGTGCAGTCGCTTTGCCGGAACCCGGCACGAATGCAAATGCTAAGCCGCTCGCAGCAGAATTCTTCTACATCATCACGGCTGATAGTGAGGCTCGACAGTTTGGCAGATTCACGCACGTTCATCTCCTGCCATGAAACGCGCCCTCTTTCTTCTTCCAGCCCTCCTTTGGCTTCATTCCGCCCCAGCTCAGGAAACCCCCAAGGTTCCTCAGGAAATGATGCAGCGCCTTTTTAATCCTGGTGCCACGCAGGAGGAGCTCATCGCTGCCACCAAGGAAGCTGGCCTCGCAGGCGTGCCACGCCAGCAGGTCATTGAGGCCAAGCTCATCTGGGGCCTACGCAAGCAAGATACCGCCTGGCTGGTGAAGATGCTCCCCGAGATGGAAGTGCTGGCTAAAAACTTCGATCCCACCCTGTCCGCAGGCATCAAGTCGGCCGATGACATCCGCGCCTTCATGGCCTTTACCAAAGCCCTCCAGGCTCAGGAAAAGAAGGACGAGGCGGCCTACAAAAACAACATTCTCGAAGCCATCTGGCTCAGCCCCCAGCAGGCGCAGCTTTTCGCTCAGAGCATCGACAAGGGACGTCGCGAAGCGAAGATGGCCACGATGAAGCTGGATCTCCAGCTCGTGCTTGCCACCTCCAGTGGTGAGACCACCACGCTGGCGGATCAGATGGCAGGTAAAAAAGCCGTGTTGCTGGATTTCTGGGCTTCCTGGTGTGGCCCGTGTATGCAGCTCATGCCTGAACTCAAAAAGAAGGCTGAGCAGCTCAGCAAGCATGGCATCGTCGTCGCCGGCATCAATAAGGACGATGAAAAAGCCGAAGCGGTGGCCGAAAAGATTCGTAACGAGCAGCAGATCGAGTTCCCCTGGCTCATTGAGCCTGCCGACCGCCCATTGACTAAGATGCTGGAGATCGATAGCATCCCTCGCATGATCCTCGTCGGCCCGGATGGCAAGGTTCTTTACAATGGGCATCCGCAAGATCCCGGCCTCTGGAGCGCTCTGCAAAAGATTGATGCCTCCATCAAGGCCCCCGGAGCTTGATCACAGCTTCGCCTGCACATGCTTTAGCAGGCCAGCACAGCTGTCTTCCAAAAGATCCAGCACCTTTTCAAAGCCCTGCGCGCCTCCATAGTAGGGGTCAGGCACTTCTTTTTCAGTGTGCTCCGTGCAGAACTCGCATAAGAAGCGGACTTTGCTCTGATAGCGCCGTTCAGGATCGAAGGGCAGGAGATCGCGTCGATTTTGCTCATCCATGATCAGCAGCAGATCAAACTCTTCAAAGTCAGACTCCTTCACCTGTCGGGCCACGCTGGTGAGTTCATAACCCCGCCCAGAAGCCGCCGCCCTCATGCGATGATCCGCACGCGCGCCAGCGTGCCAGCCGCCCGTGCCCGCAGAGTCGATCAAAACACGAGCCGCCAGATCAGCCTCCACCACCAGTTTTTTCATCACACCCTCCGCTGCCGGGGAGCGGCAGATGTTACCCATGCAGATAAAAAGGATTTTGAAGGGGGCTTCAGGCATGATCAAAGACGACTGCCCTTTAGCGCTATAGGCATCTCGGTGCAAATGGTCCCAAAAAGACATCGGTTAAGTTTTCATCACAAATCCGCCTGCTGCTGTCTGCCATGGTGCCTGCAGGAATCGTCCCCCATGTCTTTACTCAAAACCTCACGTCTGCTGCTGCTACCTGTCTGTCTGCTGATCATGATGAGCTGCGTCAACTCGGGGCCTTACTCCCAATCAAGCTCACCCTACGGAATAGGCTACGGCTACGCCAACACACCACGCTGGCCCTTTACCGGCCTGAGCAGGCCCAGGCTGCCGAATGTCAAAAAGCTGATCCAAAAAGTGCCCGGTTTTGGTGATGGTTCCTACTGGCATGGCGATGGTGTGCCTGGGCGACCGCGCATCCACATCGTGCTGAGCCAGCAGAGGGCCTATTTTTACAAAGGCCAGTATCTCGTCGGAGCATCCCCAATCTGCTCGGGCAGCCCAGCCTTTCCCACGCCGAAGGGGCAATACCACATCACGGAAAAAGACCACGACCATCTTTCCTCCGTCTATGGCGACTACATCAACGACTACGGCGGCATCGTGCGGACTCAGATTGATAACCGCATCGATCCCCGCCCGCCCGGTACGCGCTTTGATGGAGCCAAGATGGATTGGTTCATGCGCATCACTGGAGGCATCGGCATGCACGCAGGCTATCTGCCCGGCTATGCTGACTCACACGGCTGCATCCGCCTGCCAGAGGCCATGGCCCGGACCTATTTCATGAACGCACCGCTCGGCACTCCTGTCCTGATTACCGATTAAATCGGCATCAGGCCGGGCGCTCGCAGGCCAAGGTTGAAAGAAGGTTTCCCAAAACTAAAATTGGCATCGCCATGAATCAGCTCATTCTTGTCTTCACGACTGTCTTTCTCAGCAGTTGCCGCAGTCGATCCGGTGGACCGGCGCAGCGGGTGGGTTATGAAATGGATCAGGCCGCCTACAAGGTGGGTGGTGGTATCAAGCGCGTGGGGCAACCCATTCAAAGCGCGCCACACGGTGATCGAAACCTGGCCTCAATCACGAGACGGCACCGGCACCAATCGTAATGCGTTTTTCCGGCACGGGTGATTCGATGATGCCTTCAGCTGTTTCTTGTTTCAAACGCAACTGCCCGCAGGCGGCGGCGATGTCGTGACCTTTTTCACGCCGTAGCGTGGCCGTCACTCCAGCGGCTAAGAGGACATCACGAAAGGCATCCTGCTGCTCTTCACCGGGCCGAGTCCACTGGAGGCCGTCCACGGTGTTGTAAGGGATCAGATTGACCTTCGCATGGATGCCCCGCGCGCGCTTCGCCAGCAAACGCGCCTGCTCCAGCATGTCATTGACTCCCTCGATCAAAATGTATTCCAGCGTGATGTGCTGTTTGCGCTTGGAGCGCCAGTATTGCAGGGCTTCAAAGAGCTCAGCCAGCGGATGCTTTTGATTCACCGGCATGATCTGGCTGCGCACGTCGTCACTGGCACCATGCAGGGAGATAGCAAGCCGGATTTGCAGTGGAAAATCTGCCAGCTTGCGGATTTGCGGAGCCAGACCGCTGGTGCTCACGGTCATGTGCCGCGCACCGATCCCGATGCCCCACTCGGCATTGAGGATCTCGATGGCTTTGGTGACATTCGAGTAGTTGGCCAGGGGCTCACCCATGCCCATGAAGACGAGGTTATCGACTCGCTCACCCGCATAGGCCTCGACCTGCACGATCTGCTCCACGATCTCCGCCGCTGTGAGATTGCGCGTGAAACCAGCCAGACCGCTGGCGCAAAATTTACAGTCATAAGCACAGCCCACCTGACTGGAGACGCAAAGCGTGCGGCGATCTGAATCGCCTCCATAGAGAGCCGGGTTCGCTGGGATCAACACGGTCTCGACATAGCGCCCATCCTGGAGTTTTAGCAAAAATTTGCGCGTTGTATCTTCAGAGCCTGTCACTTTCGCGATGGTCAGGCAGCGGGCCGTGAACTTCTCAGCCAGAGCCACACGCAGTGATTTCGACAGGCTGGACATCGCCTCGATGCTGATCGCACGCTTCGCGTAGATCCATTCCAGAATTTGTTTCGCCCGAAAAGCTGGCTCACCCGATTCCGCAACAAAAGCGGCAATGTCGGTGGGCGAAAGCCCCAGCAAACCAGGCAACTTGGCAGCGGCAGTGATAGGCGCGGCGGTGGCCGCAGGAGACTCACTCTGCATGGAAACCTTTCACCGTCTCCTTGACCAGCGGGACATTGTTTTTGTCGCGAACAAACTTGACGATGCGCTCATGATAATAAGGCGTGCTGCCCTGAGGCAGGGAGTAGTGCCATTCTTCATCATTGTTACGACGCTCAAAAGGCACGCCGATCAGCTCAAAAACTTCGCGGCCACCCATGCCTGGGCGCACACGGCTGAAACGGCGATCTTCATACTTCATCGCATAGCGCGTTCCTGATTTCAGGAAGTAAGTAACGGACTCCACCGCTTCATTGAGAGGATAACCAAAACTGAAGATGTAGTAGCAGAGCAACAAGGCAGGGAGACCAAGGAGCGCGAGGGGAGTAAAAAGGTACCAATTTTTCTTCAGCATGGGCGTGGGATGTAAGCCTGAAACTCTGACACGCTGGCGACTCTGGCAAGGATCATTTGATGCCACATGATTCAAACCTGATCTCACTTTCCGAGCCATCCCCCATTCCTGCCATAAGTCCAGACAACAGACAACAATGCAGCCTCCTGATAAACAACGTCCCCAATCCCAAATCACTCCCCGACGCACCACAAAAACTCCTGCCGCGTGAGGCTGGTCTTGGCCGAGCGGAGGTAGATGCGGTTGTCGCAGATGGCGGGGGTGCTGAAGGATTCGTCGCCGAGCGGGTTTTGGCCGAGAAGCGTGAATTTCTCCGGCGTGGCCTCGAAGACAGATGTGACGCCGCTTTTGCTAGTGACGTAGATGCGCGAGTCGGCCATGACGGGCGAGCCGTAGAACTCGCGGTCCACTTTTTCGCTCCAACGCTCCTCGCCGGTCGCGGAGTTCCAGCACACAGCGCGGCCAGCATCGCCGACGGCGAAGACATGGCCGTTTTTAACGATCATGGAAGGCACATAGGTCTTCGTGACGTTCTCCCACGCGATCTTGCCGCTGCCATCGGCTTCGAGGGCCATGGTGTGATTCTTTGGATAACCACCGCCAAGAAAAACGCGGCTGCCATCGGTCACTGCCGTGACGACGGTTTCCTCGGTACTGCCGTCGATGCTCCAGAGCTTTTTGCCGGTGAGCGGATCGAAGCTTTCCACCTTGTTGCAGCCTGCGAGCACGGCCTGAACCTTGCCCGCAGCGTTCACGATGCCCGGTGTAGCATAGTTCGCGACGGGGGGACGATCTTGCTGCCACACGATTTCGCCGGTGAGTTTATTGAGGCCGGTCATCTTGCCGCTGCCGCGATGATCGGCAGAAACGAGCACGATATTTTGATAAATCACCGGCGAGGAGCCAAAGCCCTGATGCACCTGAAAATCGCACACGCGACGCTGCCAGAGCTGCTTGCCGCTCAAATCGAGAGCGGTGGTGAAAATGGCGCCGTTGTTCAAGAAGTTTACGAACAGCCGCTCGCCATCGCTCACGACATCGGACGAAGCCTGCGACGAAATTTTGTGACCCTTGGTGTTCAGGTTCCCGAAATGCACGACGGACTCCCATCGTGATTTGCCGGTCGCACGATCAAAGCTGAGCACGAGCTGCTCCTCGGTCTCCACATCCGCCGTCGCCAGCAGCACCTGATCGCCCACGACAATCGGTGAACCATGACCGCGACCACGCACGGCAGTCTTCCAGATGAGGTTATCAGTCTCGCTCCACTTCACCGGCAGTTTTTGGTCCGCTGTCGCATGACCATCACCAGTAGGTCCTCGCCAAGCCGGCCAGTCAGCTGCGAAGATTGATGTGGCGAAGGCAGCGAGCAGGAGCGGGGCGATTTTCATGGGTGTCGAGATACGTATTGAAATAGCCTGCGTTGTCATCACGCCTATCTCCTCTTTTCGCCATGCACCTCCGCGCCCTTTTTTTGCTCTTTCTTGCCTTCACGCTCACATTACATGCTGCCAGCACGCAGTTCACGGAGGAGGATCTGGCGGCGCTGGTGGAGAAGCGCATCATCGAATCGCCGGACTACTGGCGTGAGAACGCCACCGAGACGGGCAAGTGCGATGGCGCTCGTGTCGGGTCGCTACTGATCAGGATCGCCCGACTCACGATACCGGTGAAGACGCTCGATGAGGCGCTCAAAGTGCTCACGAAGCAGCGCGTGCTCAGTTCGCCGGATTATTGGAAGAAGACGGCGATCCCCGGCGGCGTGTGCGACGGCAAAAATGTCGCCATCGTGCTGAGTCGCGGCGCGGCGCAGTTGCCGATTGATCCACCGCAGTCAGTGAATGCCACGCCGCTGGAGGCGACGAGCTTTGATCAACTGCGCGAGAGCTACGATGTCGTCATCGCCGGAGCGGGCATGGGCGGCGTGGGTGCGGCGGTGCAGGCAGCGCGGCTGGGAGCCAGCGTGCTGCTTTTGGAGGAGACGGATTGGATCGGCGGTCAAGCGATGGCCGCGGGCGTGACCTCGATGGACGAAGGTCGCACGCTGGTGCGCGAGCGTGGGCTGTATCGCGAGCTTTGCGGGCTCATCGCCGCGCATTACCGGCCGCTCGGCGTGAATCACCTCACCGCTTACTGGCATGGTCACGTCGGCGTGGAGCCACGAGTGGGCCGTCGCCTGCTCCATGTCATGCTGGGCGATGCGAAAGGCCGTGGCGTGCTCGATCTGGCCCTGCTGGCCCGTGTTTCCAAAGTGACGAAGGAAGGCAAGACGGTCACCGGCGTCGAAATCAGCCATGCCGGCCAGACGCGGCGCATCGGCAGCCAGGTGCTCGTCGATGCCACGGAGTGGGGCGATGTCATCCCGCTCACCGGAGCCCGCTATCGTGTGGGCAATTGCCTCAGCGATGCCATTGACCCGAAACGCCATGTGCAGTCCAACACCTGGACCGCCGTGGTGAACCAGTATCCGCATGGCGTGCCCGCCGAGTTGCTCGTCCGCGAAAAACCACCCGGCTACACCGACAAGGTGCACGCCACCTTTGCCAAATCGCTCGTCGCAGGTGAGAAGCTCGATTTGAAGGCCAAGCCGTGGAACTGGGCCACCTTCATCGGCTATCGCGGCATGCCGGACAGTGCTCGCCCCGCCGACAACAGCGTCATCACGCGCACGCATCTGAACTACAACAACGACGTTCATTCCACCGTCGCTGAGATTGAAGATCCCACCTCGCGGCTCGCCATGAACCGCGTCATGCAACTCAAGACGCTGCAGTTGCTCTACTACATCCACACGACGGTCGGCAAGACCGACTGGTCCGTGGCGAACGACGAAGGCTACAACACACCCGCGCACTGCGCCGAGGTCGATGCGTGGATCAAGCAGCAGCCGGAGCTCGCGCCGTTTCGTGCCGTACTGGTGCATTTCTGCGTCATGCCTTACATCCGCGAGAGCCGCCGCATCGTCGGCCTGCACACGCTGCGCCCGGTGGAGATCGAGCGTGTGAAGAGCAAGCCGCTGCAATTCCGCCACACCATCGCGCTTGGCGACTACGCCATCGACCTGCACGTCTCCATGCGAAAGGAATGGCTAGAAACCGACCTCGATCTCGAAAGCGACATCCCGCACAAGTTTGGCGAGCGCGGCCTCGGCCCCTTTGCCATACCGTTTGAGTCACTCATCCCCGAAACGCTCGATGGCTTCCTCCCCGCCGAGAAAAACTTCAGCCAGAGCCGCATGGTCAACGGTGCCACGCGCCTGCAACCGCACACCCTGAACATCGGCCAGGCCGTCGGTGCCATCGCCGCGCTCGCCGCGAAGGAAAACATCGCCCCGCGTGCCGTCGATCCCGTGAAAGTCCAGCGCCTCCTCCTCGAAGCCGGCGACACCCTCACCATCGATCCCGTCAAAGCCCGCCACGGCACCGAAGCTTGGCGCGAACTTCAGATGCAGGTGCTGAAGGAGGGTGTGGAGGTGAACTGAGCCTTGTCATCAGCCGTTCTTCAATGACGCCATGTCGATGGAGAAGCGATACTTCACATCAGACTTCAGCAGACGCTCGTAGGCTTCGTTGATCTGCTGGATGGCGATGACTTCGACATCGGAGACGATTTGATTCGCGCCGCAGAAGTCGAGCATCTCCTGCGTCTCGGCGAGGCCGCCGATGAGCGATCCGGCGAGGCGTTTGCGGCCAAAGATCAGGCCAAAGGCAGATACGGGCATCGGTTTGTCCGGTGCGCCGACGAGCGTGAGCGTGCCATCGGTGACGAGGAGATTGAGGTAGGCGTTGATGTCGTGATCGGCGGAGACGGTGTCGAGGATGAAGTCAAAGCTGCCAACGTGCTTTTGCATCTCGTTCGCGTCGCGAGTGAGGATGACTTCATCGGCACCGAGGCGCAGCGCGTCGTCTTTTTTGCTGGCGGAGGTGGTGAGCACGACGGTGTGGGCACCGAAGGCATGTGCGAATTTCACGCCCATGTGCCCGAGGCCACCGAGACCGATCACGCCGACTTTTTTGCCCTTCACATCGCCCCAACGGCGGATGGGTGAGTAAGTGGTGATGCCAGCGCAGAGCAGTGGCGCAACTCCTGCGAGTTGCAAGTTCGCGGGCACTTTGAGCGTGAAATGCTCGTCCACCACGATGCTGCTGGAGTAGCCGCCGTAGGTCACGGGTGCGGTGCCGTGCTTGTCGGGCGAGTTGTAGGTGAAAATGGCGTGCGGGCAGAATTGCTCGAGGTTCGCGGTGCAGCTCGGGCATTTTTGATCCGAATCGACGAGGCAGCCGACTCCCACGATGTCGCCGATCTTGTGCTTGGTCACCGCGGAGCCGATCTTCGTCACGCGGCCGACAATCTCATGCCCCGGCACACAGGGATAGGTCGTGGGCACGGCGCTCCATTCGTTGCGGACCTGATGCAGGTCGGAATGGCAGACGCCGCAGTACAGGATGTCGATCTCCACATCTCGCTCGGTCGGTTCGCGACGTGGAATACTGATGGAAGCAAGGGATGACGCGGGACTGGAGGCGGCGAAAGCTTTGGCGTGGGGCATGGTGAGTGGGTGTGAACGGATGCGGTGACTAGCGCGACGGTGCGACGTGCCGCAACAGGCGATTGTCCGCATATCCAAGTCACGTGGCGGGCTTCGATGGCAGCGCCGCGATGATTTTCGCGATCTGCGCACGATGAATCGCCATGTGCGTTGCGGCAAGAGCGTGCCAGCCAGCAGCATCGAGCGGGCCGAACCAGGGGTGCGCATACCTCGCGGCGGTTTTCAGATCCGACACGGCTGCGGCGGCGGCGAGTATTTCATCACACGAGGTCTCAAAGGCCTGCTCCACCTCTGCGGTCACATCGGCACGGGGTTTCACATCGGCGGTGCTGGCTTTCTTTGTCGGCACCTTGCCATGCGCGAGTGACGTGATGACCATAGCAAAGATCGAGTTTGTGATGCGCAGGTGCTCCAGAGTCATCCAGATGGACCAGTGGCGGCTGCTGTCCTCCAGTCCGCGAAGTCGCGGAATGAGCACCTGCTCGCCGTGTCGTGCTACATCGCAAGTCGCGAGCATTTCACGGATGGCGGTGCGTTCCTGCTCAAAACGGGCCGTGAAGCCCTCGCGAGTGCCAAGGCACCTTTTCAGGCCGAAGAGGACGCGGGCGATCCAAAGCTCAGGAGCGGGCAAACCGGCTCCTGGAGGTGCCAAAGTGGTTGCAACGGTGGAGTTCATGTCCGGCAATGATTCCGCAATGCTTGTAAAATGCAAGTATTGATGCTTTTGAAATGCAAGTAATTCTGGCGCATGGTCATGGATGCCGAAAAAGTCCTCCAAGAAGTCTGCCAAAGCCGCTCCACACCGCTCCCCCTGCCCTGTCGCGTGTGGGTTGGACCTGTTTGGCGACAAATGGACGCTACTCATCATCCGCGATCTCATTCTCGGCCGCAGCCGATTCAAGGACTTCATCGAATCGCCCGAAGGCATCCCCACGAACATTCTCAGCGACCGCCTGGAGCGCCTGCGCGACGGCGGCCTAGTCGAGCACATCCCCGCCGCCGATGGCAGCAAACGCCTAGCCTACCAGCTCACCGACAAAGGTCTGGCGCTACGTCCCGTGCTCCGCGCCCTTCGCGATTGGGGGCTGAAGTGGGAGCCGGGGACGAAAGCAGCGTTGGAGGTCGTTTGAAGCTCCCTCGGCTCACACCGTGCAACGCAGATGGCTGATCTGTGCTTCGTCGTGCGTAACGTGATAATGCAGCGTGATTGGACTGCCGGGGAAAGTGCCTGAGACGATGCCGCTGATCACGCTGCCTGCGTCAGTGTTTGAGACGTTCGCGACCTCGAGCTTCGGGGCATAGTTGGTGAAGGCGTTTGCAATCCAGGCCTGGATGGCCGCGCGGCCACGGTGGGGCTGGCCTTCGTCTTCGACGACTGCATCTTCCGTGAAACAGGCGCTGAAAGCTGTGCTGTCTTCGTCATTCATGTGAGCGACAAAGCGGGTCAGCAATGGAGCGAGTTCGATGGGCATGATTAGTTTCAGTGGGTGAGGTTTGAACAAAATTCCGCCTTCAACCATTCCACAGCCAATGGGTTAAACAAACGCTACTGAATTGGCTACAGGATGCGTTCCCCTTGCTTTCTCGCATTCACTCCACCACCGGCACCACGAGCCGCGAGGGATGCTCGGCGGCGCAGTAGATGCGATTCGTCTGCTTCACTTGACGCTACTTCTTCGATCTGGCTGATCGGGAGCTTTTATGTTCGACTGGTGACCTCTTGGAAGCAGGTCTCGTAGTCCTTATGATTCGTGCCCATGAGGCGATCCCAGACATTGAAATAGAGCCCGTAGTTACCGCGCATCTTTTCGTGATGCTGAATGTGATTGGTGGGCGTGTTGAGCACTTTACCTAGCCAAGATTTCATCAGCCAATGCGGGAAGTATTCATAGCCGGTGTGGCCGAGTACATTGAAGACGATCTGCCAGATCATGAAGGCAAAGAACGCCAGCGGATGCATCGGCACAGTAAAAACAAGCAGCGGGAAGATGCAGGCCTGCATCGCAGCCTCCAGGGGCGCAAAACTGTAGGCGGCCCACGGCGTGGGGTTCGTGCTTTCGTGATGAACGAGATGAAAGAGCTTAAACAACCGCCGGTGATGCATCAGCCGATGCGTCCAGTAAAACCAAGTGTCATGCACGACGATAGCGATGCCGATGCTGGCGACGAACCACAGCCAGCCATGGGAACTGATTTTCCGATAGATCTGCCAGCCATAGGTTTTGCCGATAAGGATGGTCACGACACCCACAAGTCCGTAAACGAGCGCCGTGAGCACGGACCACTTCATCTCGCGCCGCACATCACCTGCATCCGGATCACGCTGGATGATTTTCCGCCGCCACCAGCGCTTTTTAAAGATCACATAAGCCAGCAGCCATGCGATCCCAGCGACGAGCGCATAGCGCAGCCAGTTTTCCATGGCGATGCCGACAAACATCTGCACAGACTTGGGCCAGCTTAGGGGGATGAAAAGATCGCGGATCATGGCTTCGAACCTGTGATCTCGGAGAGATAGGCGAAGAAGGCTTTTTTGCGGGCGGACGAGAGCCCCCAGTTCACAGGCGGGGATTGGTAGCCTTCTTTGAGTGCTTCGCCCTTGCGGCGGAAGTCAAACCAACCCCAGGAGACGTGCGCGGCGATGGCAGAGGCGAAGTTGTTCCTCGGTTGCTCGAAGTTTTCGTGATCGTCTTCATTGAAGAGTATGGGCATGGGCTTGTAGCCGGGCACGGCGCGGGTCTGCTGCACCATTTCGGTGATGCGGGCGGGATCTTTGACGCCGTTGCCATGGAGCAGCAGGAAGTCGGAGCTGCGCACGACGTTTCCCTTTGGAATGGCTCCGCCACCGTAGCTGGTGCCGACGAGTAAACGACGGCCATCATGCTCGGTTTTGCGGACACGGTCGATGAGTTCATGAATGCGACCCGGCTTGAGGATTTCGTGATCGTAGGCTTTGATGTTGGTCTCATTGTTGACCTCGACGAGTACGTTGCGCCAACCGCCTTCGAGCAGCCAGCGGGTGGCTTCGTCGGTAGCGCGGATGACAGCGGCTTCGTCCTTAAGACGCTGATCTTGGCCAAAGTAAAAGTAGCCAAGAATGACGGCCATACCGTTCGCATCAGCGGCATTGAGCACGCGCTTCATGCGGGCGGTGAAGGCAGGGCGTAGGCTACCATCGGCCTCGAAGGCGCTGTTGATCCAAGGTTGTGTTTTTGAGTAACCCTCGGGCGAGCCACCCTGGAAGTTCACAGTAACGGCGAGCAGGCCGTGCGACTTCCACTCTGGCATGGCGGCGGTAAATTCACTGACATTCCGCTCCGCGTCCCATTTGCCCGTATCAGGATAGGCCCAGCGCTGAGCGGTTTCGGAATTCAGGTCATCGTAGGTGGCCTGGACCATGCGTGAGTTCATGAGCAGGCCTTCGACACGATGGCCCTTCCAAGTTCGGCCCTCGTAGGTGGGCTTGCCGTTGATATGGAAATCTTCGCCCACGATGCTGATGCTTGTTTGAGCCTTAATGAGGCTACAGAGCATTAAAAAAATGGCGGCAACTTTTTTCATCGGAGAACTGGCTGGTAAATTTACTATGTTCAGAATGATTAGCCTGCATTTATAGCGAAGGAGGATTGTCTCAGGGTACAGCTCCGCATGACTTTGCGTGCCGTTTCGGTAATGTGATAACTCGTCCTTCAACGCCATCGCCACCTCACTTACCGGCACCTATGGGATGGCTCTGTGAAGGATTAATCACATGAGCAAACATGAAGCCACGGTCAGCCACGGTGTCCTGATAAGCGCCGGCTTCGAAACCTGCACCTTTGAGTATTTCGGCGTATTCAGCAGGGCTGTAGCATTTTCCCTGGGTGATGTTCATCAGGAGTGCGGAATATTCAGCCACAGGCAAGGGACCAGTCTTGGCATCGTTGATGAAAGCATCGTGAATGAGTAGCAGTCCCCCCACAGGCAATGCGGCGGCGGCTTTGCGCAGCAGAGCGCTGGCTTCGCTTACATCCCAGTCATGAAGCACGTTGGAAAGCAGGACAATGTCTGCCTGCGGCCAGTCGAGACTAAACATGTCACCAGCCACGACTTGCACACGATCGTCCAAACCATGACGGCTGATCTCACGGCGCACAATGGCATCGACGGGTGCCTGCTCCAAAACGGTGGCCGATAACTGAGGATGCGCAGCCACCATCGTCGAAGAATAAATCCCGGAGCCACCCCCGACATCGAGAAGATGCCGCCGCTCTCCAAGAAGGGGTTTTACAGCTTGCGCCAGGTATTGACCGAAGATCATCCCCCGGCTGTTCATCAGCTCTGTAAAGCCACGGGCAAATTCGGGATCAAGCATGGATTCATGCCAGTCTTTGGCATCCGATTTAGCCTGCCAGTTGGCGGGCTTACCAGTGGCCAGCACTTTAAGGAAACCCTGCACAATCGGCGTGTCGCGGATGGGTTCATAATACGGACCGAGAAACCATGGTGAACCTTTGACCAAGTGCTCATAGCCCATCGGCGTGAGCTGATGCCGCCCCGCCTCCGAAGTCAGCAGTCCACTGGCACGGCAAAGTGTCAGCAACACATCCAGAGGGCGATCAGCAAAGCCGAACTGCCCACGAATTGCTGCGGTGTCTGCCTGCGGATGGTTTTTCAACCAAGTGAAAAAATCGAAGTGCAGGAGTGCAGTGGCGATCAACTCCGCCGAGTATTGACGATCCCGAAAACGCAGGATTTGAGCAGGATCAGTATTGGGCAGTGTCGTCAGAGCGGGGTTCATCGGCTGGAGATAGCGCGGTCATTTTTGAATAGCAATCAGTCATGAAGACAGGCTGCACTTGTCAGCCCTGCAAGTCCGCCTGAAGATGGCACGTTCACCTTCCCCCATGATTCGTCGCATCTTCTCCGCCCTGCTTTGCGCAGGCCTCCTCCACAGCACCACGGCAACCATCCAGGCCCATGAGGCTGGCAAGCAAATGGCTGAAGTGGCCACGCTACTGATCTCCGTGTTGACTCCTGAGCAGAAAGCCAAGGCCACTTTCGGCTTCGAAGACGAAGAGCGCATCAACTGGCATTTCATCCCACGCGAGCGCAAAGGCCTGCCGCTGAAAGAAATGACACCACAGCAGGAGCTTCTGGCACATGCCTTGATCAATACCGGCCTGGGCTTTCGTGGTGCTGCCAAGGCGGCCACAATCATGTCCCTGGAAGAAGTTTTGTATCAGATTGAGAGTGCAGATGAAACTAAACGCGCGGCTGTCCGTGAAAAGCGTGATCCCGAAAAGTACTTCGTCAGCATCTTTGGCACCCCAGACGCCAAAGGCACCTGGGGCTGGCGTATTGAAGGTCATCATTTATCCCTCAATTTCACCATCAAAGACGGCGAGCTGCTGCGCGCCACCCCCACCTTCTTTGGCACCAATCCAGGTGAAGTCCGCCAAGGAAATCTCTCTGGCCTGCGTGTTCTCGGTAAAGAAGAGGACCTGGGCCGCGAGCTGGCCAAGAGCCTGAATCAAGCTCAATTCAAAACGGCTCTCTTTGATACCGTAGCCCCCAAGGAAATGATCACGGCCGCCGACAAACAGGTAAACCCACTCAAACCCGAAGGCCTGTCTGACTCAGAGATGAATGCGGAACAGAAAGCCAAGCTGCGTGAAATCATCCGCGAATACACCGACCGCGTCCGCCCTGAAATTGCCGCCGAACTCTGGACTGAAATTGATCAAAACGGCCCCATCTCCTTCGCCTGGGCAGGCGGCAAAGAACGCGGCGAGCCGCACTACTATCGTATCCAGGGCAAGACCTTCCTCATCGAATACGACAATGTGCAGAATGAAGCCAATCATCCGCACAGCGTCTTCCGCAGCTTCCAGGGCGATTTCGGACGTGACATCCTGGCAGAGCACTATCGTGAGTCACACAGCAAGAAATAATTTCCCGCAAGCATCTGCATGACGACGGTCCTTTGTTTTGGTGATTCCAACACCTGGGGTTTTGACCCAGACAGTATCCTGGCCCCCTTCCCTCGCCGACATCCTTCGAATGTTCGATGGACAGGGTTGCTGGCGCAGTCTCTTGGACCGAATTTCCGCATCCTTGAGGAAGGTCAAAATGGCCGCACGACGGTGCATGACGATCCGCTCAATATCGCACGCAACGGTCGTGATTACCTGCCCGCTTGTCTGGAAAGCCACAAGCCCATCGACATCGTCGTGCTGATGCTTGGCACCAATGATCTCAAAAGCCTCTACAACCTACCGGCTGGAGAAATTGCCAACGGGGTTGGCATTCTGGCGCGCATGATTCTGAGCAGCACGGCAGGGCCGGATAACTCCGCACCCAAGCTCCTGATCATCTGCCCGCCAGAAGTTGGCGACCTCAGCCATCTGCCAGATCTCGATGCAAAAATCCCGCTTGGGCGAAGCCGCAGCCGCCAGTTCCCACGCTACTACGAGGCACTCGCTTCAGCGCTGGGTTGTGATTACCTGAACAGTCAGACCATCATCAATACCAGCACCGTAGATGGCATTCATCTTGAAGCCAGCGAACATACCAAGCTAGCTCACGCAATCGCGGAGAAGATACTCAGCATGTCAGCCTAAAACTAGCGTCAAACGTGCTCACGCAGCCACTTGGTGCTGCGCTCCAGCTCGCCTTTCTGATAAGCGATCTCGGCATCTTTTTTACCAGCACCATCTGGAGCTTTGAAGCTTGGGATTGCTTTGCCCTTTTGGGTAAATGCCACCCACCTTTTGAAGGATTCCGTGTCTTGATAGCCGGGAAACGGCTTCCAAAACTCGTCCTGTTTCCAGGACATTGGTTTGGCAAAGCCAGAGATTGTCTCCACCTGTAACGGAATGCCTGGTGCAAGCTCCATGAAACGTTTAGCATAGGCCGCAAAATCCACCAAGCCCTCACCGACAGCGGTCCATTGAACCACCGCACCATTTTCATCTTCCCAGGCCATGCTGTCACGGACACTGGAGCAGATAGTGTAGGGGCCAAGCAACTCCAGGTGCGCCATAGGATCCTCCATGGCCCAGACGGCATTCCCAGGATCAATATTGGCACCGACGTAGCTTTTACCGGCCTCTTCGATGAGCGACTTCAGTTCATGAGACTGCATGTCGCCAGCGTGGTTTTCGATGGCGATTTTGATCCCCTCACCTTCAGCCAGGGAGCGATTGGCTTTGATAACCCTAATCGTTTCCTCAATGTGCTTTTGGATGCCGCCATCGGTGTTGCGATCTTTTTGATTGCCCAGGTAACAACGAGCCACGGGCGAGCCTAGTTTTTTGGCAGCTCTAATGGTGAGAGCCAATGTTTCCTCAGGGTTGCCATAGGTCGGCTTCCAAGTGTTGGAAGTAGGACACACACACCCCGTCCCGACGTAGAGTTTGACGCCTCGTTTATCCGCCTGATCCTTGAGGCCTTGCAGATAGTCATCCTCAAAATTTTCGAAGACACTGAGCTCAGAAATGAAGCAGGTATCAAGCTTCAAAGAAGCCGCATAGTCGATGTGCTGAGCAGCCTTCCAGCCTGTGGCACGCACAGCAAAATGGTCGATCCCCACCATGAGTTTAGCATTCGCAGCCTGAAGCCGTGAAGTGGACAGTGATGCCGCAGAGAGCGCAGTGGATTGCAGGAAATGACGACGATTCATAATGGAAACAGAGTTGGTAAAACTAGCCGACGTATTGAGTGATAAAGCCTTCGTTCCCCTCTGGGTCACGAAAGCGACCCAACATGATAGGCTCCCCCTCACGCCGGTTGGGCACCTCAAGAATCAAGCCGCCCGCTTTTTCAATACGCTCTACAGTGTCAAATACATCAGCGAATTGGAAACTGAGCCCCGTGAGATTCACGCTGCCATCATGACCGCCATGGAAGGCAATGATCGCAGTGCCAAAGGAGAGTTCACTCCAGAACTCGCTCACAAAAATTTCCTGAAGACCAAAAACACGCTGATAAAATCTGACAGCCCTAGCCATATCGCAGGCGAGCAGCATGAATTTGATTTTTTCAGGCCTGTGCGCACTCATGCTTAGGCAGCGTTGCTGGTCATATCAGCAGCGTTTTTAGCTGCATTCATGGCACTTTCAGGCAGCGCAACATTGGTGCCGCTGGAGCTTGGCCCGATGAGCTTGCGGAAAATTTTCTGAGGAAAGGACATGCCTTTTTCCTCGGTCTCAATCTGTGACAAGGCTTGTGATTTGGCCATCTCCCAGGCAGGCGCAAAACCAGGTGCATTGATCATCATGTGCTTTTCGGCACGGGCCAGGATTTCAAGCTCACGCTGCAGCTTATTGTCCGGCTTTTCATTGAGACGTGTGATCTGCATCCGCAGGCTTTCATTTTCCTGGGCTAGCTTCAGCTTCTCTTTGATGGTTTCCTGCATCTGCTTGGCATCAAGCTCCAACTTGTCACTCAAATGCTGCTTGTAGCGTTTGAACTCCCCCTTTGTCTTCCAGTGATTGAAGTGGGACATGATGAGGAAAATGGCACCGAGGCCAAAGCCCATGCCAAAAGTATTGAGCGGGTTGGAAAAGATTTCGAGCATGGGTACAAACTAAGGGCGGATTCTGAATTCTGAAATCTGAATTTCTGACGAAGCTATTTACCGACGACCAGCCCGCCTGACCTGAAGTGCATCCCCTACCGCGACAGGCAGCGGACGTGATCCCTCACCGCCGAGCTTTTCATCCAAAGCCTCCAGGCGCTGAATGAGATCGGCCAAGTGCTTACGCGGATACACGCCACCTGCGGCCTCACAGAAATGAGTCCTGCATCCAAACGGGCGATGCTGGTAAATGGTACAAAAGCCGTTAGCCCCGAGCAGCGGACAGGCGCCTTCGGGATTCGGTTTGATTTCCTTTCGTCCACTGGCACGCACACCTTTGGCGGCATAAAGCGCCTCCCCCAAGGTCAAAAACGGCACCTGCCCCGTGAGCCGAAATCGGCAGCAGCGCGTGCTAATTTGGCAGGAACGTGGCAGAACCCGTTTTTCAAGATCTTGGTAGATCGCAGCAACCTCGGAGAGATCTGGGGTAGCTTCTGACTTCGATTTAGGGGACGGCATCTCAGCAGGAAACTGAAGCCGGATTATTCGGGAACGATGATCTGGTCATCAGGCTGCACTTGCACATCCACGGCTGGATCACCTGTTCCTGAGGACAGATTGTGGATGGTTGCAGGGCGGCCTGCGCGAATAAGCTTCACCTTTTTCATGCTACCAAAAGGAGTGGGACCACCTGCCGTCATGACGGCCTGTGACATGGTCATACCCTGCCTGTAAAGAACGGCTCCTGGCTTCTGCACACCAGTGATAGTGATGGATCGCATCGTCGCGGCACTTTCCCCACCATCGATGGAAACAAGCACATTCGGACGCGTGTAGATCTCGCGGTCAACGTAAGTCCTCTCGATGGTCTTCTGCAAATCTGAGGGCTTCAAGCCGGCTGCGCGGACTTCTCCTATGTGCAAAAGGTTGATCGTCCCACGGTCACTGATGGTGTAAATACCGCGGATCTGCGCCACTTCATTGTCAGGGATGGCCCCGATGGAAAGCGTCACGCGATCTGCTGGGCGTAGCGGCAACTCACCACTCTGGCCAAAGGCACCGAGATTCATCAAGCTGACAGTCAGTGCCGTAACGAGGATTTGGGTCTTCATGGAGATAGATTGTAGAAGTTGAACAGCCTTAGAATAAATCACCATTTTGAGCGTTCGAACTGCGAGGCATTTCGGGAGCTTGTGCCACATCCTTTGGTTTGCGCTTACGCTTCTTCGTGGCTCCACCGGCTTCCGTCGCAGCCTGATTGTTTGGCGAGTAGTAGGTGTAGTAGCTGGTGTAATATTGGTACTGCGAGTCACTGCGCACATCAACGTTATTCAGGACAACACCAAGCACGGTACCTCCGACATTTTCCACGGTCTGCTTCACGCGCATGAGCATGTGGCGTGGCAGCTTGCGATGCTGCACCACCAGCATCGTCAGGTCAGCTTCATTCGCGAGCACCGAGGCATCACTGACTCCCAGAATCGGAGGCGAATCGATCAAGACAAGATCGAAACGGCTTTTCACATCAGCAATCAGTTCGCTCATGCGCTGAGAATTCAAAACTCCTGCACTATCCGCCGGCAACATGCCACTGGGCAAGAAATAAAGATTATCCACAGGGGTCCGCACCACAACTTCCTCCAGTCGGACATTCGAAGTCAGATAATTTGTCAGGCCGACGGTGTTGCTGACATCGAACAGAGTATGCATGCTGGGACGACGAAGGTCAGCATCAATCAGCAGCACACTGTATCCCCCTTGGGCACAAACAGTCGCGAGATTGCAAAGCGTGGTAGATTTCCCCTCACCTGCCCCACCACTGGTGACGGTGATGCAGTTTGCATCCGGGTTTCTACGGTTAAACTCAATGTTCGTGCGGAGAATGCGGTAGGCTTCAGCATCAGGATTAAAACCACTGGTGCGATGCAAGACGCCAACGTCTTTAGGAATCACTGCAAGTACAGGCACACCGAGGAATTTCTCCACGTCGTCGAGACTCTTCACCGTGGTATCCATGTATTCGAGGAAGAAGGCTAATCCGAGTCCAAACATGATTCCGATCACACCCCCCAATGCCAGATTAATGGCTACATTCGGTTTTGCCGGACGGGTCTCCTGCTCAGCCTTCGCATAAATCGTGGCCGGGGATTTGACGAGTTCGAGCTCTGCTTTGGTTTCAGAGTAACTTTCTTTAAACTTACCCAGGACGACTTCGATGTTCGTCACTTCATCCTTGGCCGTCTTGTAATCCGTATATGCAGATTGCTTGTCCAAAAGCTCCTTTTTGGCGTCGTCATTGAAGACTTGCAGAGACTCCTGACGCTTTTTGGCTCCATCCACACGGCTGCGCAGAGCATGTAGATGTGACTGTGCTTCGGTAAGGATGAGTTCTTTGGCTTTGTCGATCTGGTCTGCGATGCCTTGTACCGTAGGATGCTTGTTCCCAAGACCTTGCTGGCGAAGACCGGCCATGCTGATTTGCAGTTTTTGGTACTCCATCGTCATCGTGGTGAGGTTGGAGTTTTCCAATCTCAAACCCGAGGCGCGAGCGATCAGTTCATCGGGATTCAAGGCCTCCAGCTGAGCGATCTCAGCCGATAAATTCTGAACTTCCAAGGTAGCTTGAAAGAGAGCCTGATCGCGTGAAACCACCATCGATTCTTCTCCTGTTTGAACCGTGGCTCCAGGGGTCGTCGAGAGCACTCCACCAGACATCCAATCTCCAACAATCCCCGCACTTTTTTTCAGTTCCTGCATTTTTGCCCGAGCCTGACTGCTCTGCTGCTCATACTCAGTGATCTGCTTTGCGATGACTTCCAAAGCCTCTCGCTTTTGTTTGGAATCAACTTCAATACGCTGTGACATGTAAATGGCAGCCACGGCATTCGCAATTTCTGAGGCCATCGCAGGGTCTTTGTCGAAGTACTCAATGACGACAAAATCTGACCTCACACTGGATTGGGTATCCAAATTGGCCCTCAATGTCGCGAGTGCAGCCTGCCTTGTAGGCATCGACCAACGCTTTTGCAGATCCAGTTTATCGACCACCGGATACAGTGTTTCTGGTTTGGTAATACTCTCAAATTCGTTTTTGATCACCACATCACTGGGGGCCATGAAGCTCTCGTTTCCACGCGCAAAAACCTGCACTTTGTTAGTCGTGCGCTCGATCTTCATCTCCACTCGACCACGGTATTTTCGGGGCATGATGTAGGTGATGATAGCTGCCGTCGCGAAGACGAGAAGGAACGATAAAAAAATCAGCCCGAACCGGTTGCGAATGACCTGCCAAGAATCAATCGCCTGTCTCTGAATGTCTGTGCCACCGTCACTCATGATTTGATTGATTATTAGGATTAATTAACAAAATGGACCTTTACGATTAACCAGCAGATGCTTGCGCATTCCGCTGGTCGCACTGTTTGATGCTGGAGACAATTAGAAGGTGGCAGTTAAGCCTAGGGAGACATTGTTGCGGGTGAACTCGCGAGCCGCATCGTCGGAACTAAGAACTGAATAGTTGTATGAGGCATCGACCGCAAGGTTTTCGAGCACCTGATAACTCACTCCAGCAGACAAAAGCAAAGTATGCTCAGCAACGTCAGCCACTGTCTTTGAGCCGCCACCATCGAAATCACTGTAAGCATACTGAGCACCGCCATAAAGACCGACCTTTTTTGTCAGCTGATGAGTGGCATTGACACCTGTGCGGAGAGAATAGCGACTTTCATAGAGAGCGAGTTCCGCACCATCGTAACCAGAGGCCCCGAACCAACGAACTTGAGTGCGACGATCCAGCGAGTAATTCATAGCCACTTCAGCGTAGGGTGCCGTATTGCTTGCACGGTCAGATTTGTAGAATTCAGCACCAGCGCGGAAGGAACCGGTTAAGCGTTCACTCCAAGCATGATCAATACCGGCTAGAGCAAAGTGGGAGTCAAAATCGCGATTTTGCGCGGTGTTAAATCTCGTCGTCCGATAACGATATTCAGCAGTCAGAGACGTTTTTCTGGTAGCTGCATAAGAAAACTGCTGAGCGATGAGATGAGACAGACGGTTTTCCGCATCGGACACAAAATCATCTTCGTAGCTGATTCCATCAATAGTATAAGAAGTTGTGGTAGAGAAACGCTGTGACCATGCGTAACTCACGTTAAAGTTATTGAAGCCATAGAGATACTGACCGTTAAACAAAGTAGTCGTGCCGCCTTGAGCGATGTTTGGCTGAGCCTCGTAAGTGAGATAAAAATTATTGCTGATCTTCAGTCGTTCAGAAATCTGATGTGCAATATTGAAGGCGATACGAGCATTATAAAATGTATCATCGTAACGAGGAATGTTATCGAAGTAATAGACAGCACCAAGATCAATAGCCGTGCTCCAAGAAGTCGTAGGATCTGCATCTGTGTAAGTCATTCCAAGACCCCCCTGAGCATAATAGGATTCGA
>CANHTV010000004.1 GCA_947463285.1 Verrucomicrobiaceae bacterium
AGCGACGCGTTGCTTCTTCTGGCTGGAGAGGATGCGGGCTTCCACGGCGGCGTTGATGGTGCTGATGACGACGGCGTTTTCGGCGGCGTTGAGCAGGGTCCATTGGCCGGTGCCTTTTTGGCCGGCTTTATCCACGATCAATTCGACAATGGGCAGGCCAGTCTCAGGATCTTTTTGTTCCAGGGCTTTGCCGCTGATCTGGATGAGGTAGCTGAGGAGGTCGCCTTCATTCCATTCGTTGAAGATGGCGGCCATCTCGTCGGTGGTGAAGCCGGCGTGCTTGAAGATGTTGTAGGCTTCGCAGATGAGCTGCATGTCGCCGTACTCGATGCCGTTGTGGATCATCTTTACGTAGTGACCAGCACCGCCTGGGCCGATGTGGATGACGCAGGGCTCGCCATCGACCTTCGCGGCGATGGATTCAAAAATTGGCTTCATGACTTCCCAAGTGGAAGCAGGGCCGCCGGGCATGATGGACGGGCCTTTGCGGGCACCTTCTTCACCGCCTGAGACGCCAGCACCGATGAAGCGGAGACCTTTTTCGGTGAGGTAAGCGTCACGGCGCTCGGTGGTCTGGTAGAAGCTGTTGCCGCCGTCGATAACGATATCGTCCTTGTCCAAAAGCGGGATGAGTTGCTCGATCACAGCGTCCACGGCGTCGCGGTCGGTGTCCTTCACGGCGGTGGATTTCACCATGATGTGGATCTTGCGTGGCGTGGCGAGGCTCTGGACGAACTCTTCCAGCGTGTGGGCTCCGACAAGGGCTTTGCCAGGATGCTTGGCAATGAATTCATCCGTCACGCTGGTGGTGCGATTATAGACGCTCACCTGGAAGCCGCGGCTCTCCACGTTGAGAACGAGGTTTTGGCCCATCACAGCGAGGCCGATCAATCCGAAGTCACTTTTTTTGCTCATATTTTAAGGGGGCGGAGACATACCCCCCCACCTCGTTTTGGCAAAGGGGATTTTCCACATGGACCTCATGAATTCGCCAGATGCTTTCCGCGAAAATGCCATGTCGCACCTTGGCGGCCTGTGTTATGTTCACCGACTCTGCATGGCTACCGTGACCTCAACTTCTGGCTGGAACAACACTCCCCGCGCGGCATTCCGCTCCCGCGAAGACTGGAGTCTGAAGTGGTGGATCATGTTCGCTCTGATCCTCTCTTTTGTTTTTCACGGCCTGCTGTTCGTTAGTTTTGACAAAATCAGCCTTGTGCTCGGCGGCAATGCTCAGACGGTGCCCTCGGCGAAAGTGCCTGAGCGCATTAAGATTGACCCACGTCTGCTCCAGGATCAAAAAGCCATCCAGGAAATCCCAGAGATGATCGCCCCAGAGGGCACCAAGCCGGATATCCAGTCTTTCGAGGCGAACTTGGACAATTTCGACAAGGCCCAGATGATCGCGGAAAATCAGGAGATCGACCTCACTCCGAACGTGAAGGAAGTGACCAACTTCCTGCGCGACGATCCAGGGGACGGTCGCACCGCTGGCAGCATGGCAAGTGAGATGGCCACCTTGCTAGCTCCTCAAGCTCTGGATGTGCCTGATCTTGCGAGCGCGATGGCCAGCGTGCGTCGCGATGTTTTGTCCAAGCCGATGTCTGAAAAACAGATGCTGCTGGATGCAGGTGCACTTGATCCTGGTAACGGCGACAGCGTGGATATGAAGCTGCTGGACGAAGTCAAAAAAGGTGGTGTCGGCAGCGATGCGGCAGGCACACGGGTTAAGGGCTTCAGCAATCTCGACGATCTGCTTGGTGGTGGTGGCACGATGGGTGGCAGCACCGCTCCGATCCTGATGCCGACTGATTTGCTCTTTGACTACGGCAGTGACCAACTCGCTGAGGGTGCCCGTCTCAGTCTGATGAAGCTCGGCTTCCTGATCCAGAAAAATCCCAACTCCTTGTTCATTGTCGAAGGTCACACCGACAGCTTTGGCGGTGAAGAATTCAATCTCGAGCTGAGCATGCGCCGTGCAAACGCCGTGGTGGAGTGGCTGCGTGCCTCACTGCGTCTCGGCACAGATCGTATCCAGGCCGCAGGCATGGGCAAAAGCAAACCCATCGTCAGCACTACAGGCACCGTGGAAGAGCAAGGCCTGAATCGCCGTGTGGAAATCAAGGTTAGACCGAAAAAGAACTGATCACGGGCAAAGTCATCTGCGCTTGACGGTCAAATGCGCGTCGCGAATAGACAGAGGAGCATACCCTTCGCCATGCGGGGCTCAAGAAGCGTGGTATGTTCGAGAACACGCTCATCTTTTTCATGGGTGGCCGGGCTTTGGAAGTTATGATTCATCCGTTCAGCTTTCGTGAGCTGCTGGTGCATCAAACCGTGCCCGTGCCGGCAGCCCGTTCAGCGTACAGAAGATCCACAACTTCCTCACCTCACAGGGCATTCCCTGTGGCAAAAAACTCGCGGCATGATCTCCTAGCGCATCTGGAGTGCACCTTCCTCGTTTGCACCGTCTGGATGGAGGCCCGCTCCGAGCGCCAGCGCATGGTAAACCCTCGCAAAGCCTACCCCATAGGCACCGCGTTCATCGCCCTTTACGCCCGCAGGCTACGATATCGTCTTCCTCGCCCGCTAGGCCGAAGCCGCTGCTGTTTTTCCCAAAATTCGTGCCCGTAGCAAACTCGATGCAGAGGGAATGTCGCTTCGTCAGCAAGCCTGCGTCCTCACCGCGACTGAAACACTTCGCTCATGAGGCACTCGACCATCATGGTCTTCAGACCGAGGCCTTGCTGCTTCACTTTTTCTTGGAGGCGGTCGATGACGAAGTCGTCGTTGAGCTCCATGGTGCGGCCAGTGGTGTACGTGAGGAACTGGCGGATAAGGTGGCGGGTGAAGTGATCGGCTCGAGTGTCGTGGATGACCTTCTTGAAGGTGGCGAAGTCGGTATAGGTTTCGCCGGAGGGGAATTCGCCGGTGGTGTCGATCTTCGGGGCGTCTTTAGCTTTTTTCGGCTTTGGGTAGGTTTTACGCCAGCGTCCGATGGGGTCGTACGCCTCCAGGCTGAAGCCTAGCGGATCGATCTTCCGGTGGCATTCGGCGCAGGCGCGGTCGGTGCTGTGCTTGGCCAGTCGCTCGCGGATGGTAGTGGCACCGCTGACATCGGGATCAATGGCGGGCACGACATCTGGCGGTGGTGGCGGCGGGATGCCGAGGATGTTTTCGGTGACCCACACGCCACGAGTCACGGGCGAGGTCTCGACGCCGTTCGCACTAACCGTGAGCACCGCAGCCATGCCGAGCAGACCGCCTCGATGTGTGTTGCCTTTGAGGCTGACTTTCTTGAAGCCATCGGCGAGGCGCAGGGTCTTCGCCTCGGGCAGTTCGTAGAGTTTGGCGAGTTTCTTGTCCACGTAGGTGGTTTCGGCGTCGATGAACTGGGTGACGGAGCCATTGTTCTTGAGGAGATCGCGGAAAAACAGCCGCGCTTCCGCCTTCATCGAGCTGGGCAGATCCTCGGCGTAGTAGGAGCGCACCACTTCACGCGGCGGCGGCTGGCTCCCGAGGTCACGGAGATTCAACCAGCTATCGAGGAATCCATGCACGAAGCCGTTGATGCGTTCGTCACTGAGCATACGCTCGATGTGCTTTTTGAGTTCGGCATCTTGCGTGAGTTTGCCGGACTTCGCGGAGGCGAGCAGGGCTTCATCGGGCGGTGTGGCCCACAGAGCAAAGGAGAGACGGGTGGCGAGGTCGTGGGGTTTGAGCGCCTTCGCGGACTCGTCGGTGATCTCGCTGAGGTAAAGGAAGCTCGGTGAGCAAAGGATGAGCTTCACGGCATCGAGCGCGGCTTGTCGTGGTGAGGCTTTTTCAGCAAGGCGCTTGTCATAAAGCGCATGGATTGGCTGACGATCGGCATCGGTGAGCGGTCGGCGATAGGCTTTCTCGGCAAAGGCATTCAATTGATCGAGCGCTTTGGCCTCCTGAAAGCCGTCTTTGCCAAACACGGCCACTTCTTCGGCGCTACCAGATTTTTCAGGAATCGGGCCGTGGATCTTGATCTCGCTGATGCGGATATGCGGAAGCTTACCTTCTTTTAAAATGTGCGCCCGACCGACGCCGGAACTGCCGACATCGGCTTTGAATTCATGTTTATACTTTTTGTTGATCGTGACGACGGAGGCGCGGGATTCAAAGGGTCCATTCGGGAAAATGAAGCGCGGTGTTTGCCCCGCCTCCAGCCAAACACGGAATTTGAACCACGTGGGTGTGTTGTCCGGCACGACGGCGGTGGCGAGCAGTGGCTCGATGGCCTGTGGATAATGGATGTGGCCTTTCGTAACATCGCCTGGCACGACGCCGAGGATGAAGGGCTCGGACAAGTCAATGCCGAAGATGGTGGGATCGTAATGCGTATCGCGATGCAACGCTGTTGCCTCGACCTCAAGGTCGTAGAGGCCGGAGACGGGCACGCCTTGCTTGAAGTCCTCGATGTGACCGTAGCCACCCTGGCGCGTGTCGGTGTTCGGTTGCTCGTAGATGTTGAGGTAGCGGTAGTTGAAAGCGCTTTTGTGTGAGCCGCTGAGTTCTTCGTATTGGAGGAAGTGTCCGTTAAACTTCCAGTCCTTCGGCTCCATCGTCGGCTTGCCGAGTCGTGTCTCGACGAGGCGGTTCGCAGACTGAAAATACTGATCCACGAGGAAGCCAGAGGTCACGAGCGACTTACCGATGGTGTCCATGTGCTGGCTCGTTTTCTCCTTCGGGAAATCCGCCGTGAGACCCAGCGTGTCCACTCGACGGCCAAACAGTGCCGCGAGTGTGTTTTCATACTCACGACTGGAAAGGCGACGCATCACCGTGCGGCTGCCCGTGCTTTCCAGCTTGCCGTAAGCAGCCACGGTGCCGTCACGCAGCGCCCGGATCATCGCAAGACGTTCCTCATCATTCGGCTGGTCTGCCTTCTTTGGAGGCATCTCTTTCAAAGTGAGCTGGTCAATGATGTCCCGCGCCTCAATGAGGTCGGCTGTCGCTTTTAGGGGCAGAGCGAATTTGTCGAATGCGCGGTCGCCCTTCTGCACATCCGCGTCGTGGCATTCGAGGCAGTATTTGCCTAGGAACTGCTGCACGATTTTCGGCGGTGCATCGGCGGCGTGGGTGAGCGTGGCCGCAAAGGCGAAGCAAAGTAGCCCTCTCGCTCCGCGAGAGGAGCGTGGGACATTGAAAAGAGATTGGATCATCGGACGAAGAAAACGTGAAGTTTTGGCGAAAGCACTGAGCTCATCTTGCGGAGCAAGATGGCTACTTTGCTGCCGCGCAATCGAAGCTGCTCGGCATCAAGCAAAACGTCCCGTGCTGCTGCCGAACGAATCGGTCTCCACACCCATCTTCTGGGCGATATCAACGAAGAGATTGCACAGCGGCACCTTGTTGATGCCTTCGCGCGGGACTTCGCGGAATTCGCCGTGCTTGTAGCCGCCGCCGGCGAGGAGGATGGGGAGGTCGGAGTTCTTGTGCGAGTTGCCATCGCCCATGCCGCTGCCGAAAAGCACGGTGGTGGAGTCGAGCAGTGTGCGGTCGCCGTCGTTCATCTTCGCGAGACGGGCGACGAATTTGCCAAAGTGCTCAATTTGGTAACGCTCCAGTTTCACGAGGTCGGCGATGGCCTCGGCGTCGTTGCCGTGATGTGAGAGTCCGTGCCAGTCCTTCTTGATGCCGAGATGCTGCGGCATGAAATCACCGCCGATCTCCAGCGTGGCGATGCGTGTGCTGTCCGACTGCAAGGCGAGCGCGATCATCTCATACAGCAGCGGCAGATCCTCGACCGCGTTGCGATTCGCGGGCTTGTCGAAGGGCGCTTTTGGCTTTGGCTGATTCGTCCAGCGCTGGCGCAGTTCGAGGCGCTTTTCCACATCGCGCACGGAGGTCAGGTATTCGTCGAGCTTGTCCTTGTCCTCTTTGTTCACCTGCTTCGAGAGACGGTTTGCCTCGTCCAAAACGGAATCGAGGATGGAGGCCTGGACCTGATTTTCCTGCGCCCGACGAGCCTGACGCTCCTTGGAGTCGGTGACGAAAAGCTTCTCAAACAACTCCGCCGGATTCGTCACCGGTGGCACACGCACGCCCGACTTCGTCCACGCGATCTGGCAGCCGCCGTGAATGCCGCCTTCCGAACCGACCGTGAGCGCCGGAAACCGCGTCTCAAAGCCCACCTCGTCCGCGAGGAACTGGTCGATGGTCACATTGCCCTCGGGCCGATTTTGAGCCTCAGAATGCAGGACGCCGGAAAGGAACGAGTGCACCGCAAAATGCCCTCCTTTCACGCCATGATCGAGTCCACGCAGGACGGTCATCTTGTCACGAATATCCCACACAGGTTCCAGCAGGGCCGTCTTTTCGTAATTGCGGCCTGTGGTCGTGGGGAAAAGGCTTTTCGTCTGATAGCCGAGCAGATTTCCAATCGCCACAAAACGCCGAGCGCCCAGGCCCGCGCCTTTGGCCGCCTTGACAGAACCGCCGACGGTTTTAGCCATGAGCGATGACATGCTCGGTAATGCCAAGGTGGCACCGAGAGAACTGAGAAGGAAATGACGACGATTCATGAATTAAATGGGGGGATGAGCAAACGTCGTGCCGAAGCGCCTTTTTGCAGGGGGATTCAGCCTCGAGACCAAAGTTTATGCCTCATTGACCAAGATATTCGCCTGCGATGATTTCCTCCTCACCTGCATCTTCATGGATGGCTTGGGCGATGACGCGATTGGTGACTTCTTCCAAATAAGTCTTCAAAACCTCGCTGAGTTCTAAAAACTCGGGCCACAGGGTCTCATTCACAAAGCTGCGCGGCACGCGGACCATGACGGTGTTTCTGCGCTGACGAGCGTAGCGGTAGGGGCGTAATTCATAACGTCTCAACAGAGCTAAAAACAGCTTTTTGGACCAGCCGTCCGTGAGGGTAAACCGATACTCAATGGGCTTTTCCACTCTCTCCACCTCACCGAGTCGCTGGCGAATGCGCGCCATGGCCTCGGCAGCCGCCTCTTTCTCGCCTGGGGTGGCAGCACCGGCGTAGAGGCGTTCGATTTTGCGGAGTTTTTCGAGGAGGTCACTTTCAAGCATGAGCGCAAGATCAGGCGTGATGATGGGGTTTGGGAACAAGACGCTGCCAAATCCAGGCCAGCGTGATCAGACCGAGGCTCCCCAGCAGTGTTGGCCAGAGTAGAAAGGTCCAATCTGGCTGCATGGCTAAGACGAGCAGAGCGTTTGATCCTGCTGGTGGATGAACCAGGTGGAGACAGAGCATGGTGCTGATACAAAGCCCGACACTCAGCGCCTGAGCCCACCAATGGGGACCGCAAAAATGCAGAAAAACCAATCCGATGGCAGCACATAACACGTGAGCGCCGACAACGCGTAGCGGTTTGGAAAAGCCGGATTCAGGGAACCCCAAAACAAGAACCGCCGATGAACCGAAGGAGCCTAAAAGCAGAGGCACATGGGTAGAATCTGTAATGCCTGCAATGAAGCCGATGGCCAGCGCCGCCCCCAGCCCAGCCAACAAGGCTTGAAGCCCGTGGCTATGGCGTGAGGAAGAGTGTTTATGCGACATGAGGGCGGTTCAGAACGGTCATTTTGGAGCAAACTCACAAAGAGACAATCAGGCATGGTTTTTTCGGACGGGGCAATTCTGTCGGTGATTACTCTGGAAAGCTTGCCAGACCTCTGCCTCATTGGGTGCTCATGCATTCCACCCCTGTTGACCCAGAAGATTTGAATGATCTGCCCGTGTTGCCGACACGAAACAAGATCTCCCTGGCCTTGGTTTTAGGAGCAACGGCTCTGAATGCGTTTAATGACAACATCCTGAAAATGATCCTCATCGGGCTGGCACCCAAAGTGGCCAAAGGAGCACTGGGATCTGAGATCGGTGCCTGGCTCGGGGCGATGATTCTGCTGCCATTCGTCCTCTTTGCACCAGTGGCGGGATGGCTTTCAGATCGTTATGCGAAACGTTCCGTCCTGATCGCCATGCTGGTGGCTCAGGCCCTCATTCTGCTGCTGACGGGAGCTTGTTTTGAGGTGGCCTGGGGGGAGACCAGTATCCTATTGGCCTTGGTCACGTTTTTCTTGCTGGCGACGCAGGCGACGTTCTTCAGCCCAAGTAAAATGGGGATTCTCAAGGAGCTCGTTGGTTCACGTCGGCTGGGGGTGGTGTCAGGCTGGCTGCAAATGGTGACGATGATTGGCATTTTGTCAGGACTCGGAGTTGGAGGCATCTGGTTTGATTCTCTCTATGCCAGTTCAGGTGATCCTTGGGGCGCCGCGGCCAGACCGATCTGGATTCTTTTCGCGGTCGCTGTCATGGCTTTGCTGGCCGGTTTAGCGATCCAGCGCACGCCCCCGCATCCTGAGATCCGCTTTCGTCAGGCGATGTGGTGGGAGCATTTTAAAAACCTGCGCGAGTGTTTGTCGGATCTGCCAATGCGACGCGCTTTTTTCGGTAACTCCACCTACTGGTTCGTCGCCAGCATGTTGGCGGCGATGTTCGTGGACATCGGCCTGACTTTGCATCCTGATCCGACTTCAGGCGGTGCGGCGAGCGCTTCATCTCAAATGACTCTGATGGTCGGCATCGGCACGGTGGTGGGTAGCCTGATCGTTGCCTGGGTCAACCGGCGCGGACTCCAGCTTGGCATCATTCCCCTGGGTGCCCTGGGGCTGGCTCTCGCTCTTATTTGGGGCGGCGCGGTGCCGGTGCAGGTGGTGGATTTTGATTATGCCCTGCTGGCCGTGGGGTTGCTCGGCGGCTGCTACATGGTGCCGATCCAGACTTTCATCCAAGACCGTGCTGAGGCAGAAAAACGTGGACTGGTTTTATCTTCCATGAACCTGCTGGACAGTATCGCCGGAGTGCTGGCGGTGCTGCTGCTCGTGGGACTGAAGGCGCTTGGTTTTGATTTTGCCGGACAGTTTTGGACGCTCGGATGCATCATGATCGTTGCAGCGGTGTACACAGTTAAACTGATGCCTCATCATTTGTTACGCTTTGTTGTCATGTTGGTGGTGCGTTCGGTTTACAAGGTCCGCTCCATCAATCACGCCCAGTTGCCAGCCAAAGGTGGCGTGCTGCTGCTGGCGAATCATGTCAGCTATGTGGACGCGCTGATTCTCGGCGCTGCCTGTGAGCGGCAGGTGCGTTTCGTCATGTGGGACGTTTTGTATAACGTGTGGTGGATGCGTTGGTTCCTGCGCATCGTCGGCACTGTGCCGATCTCTGCGACACGCGCGAAAGACGCCATCCGCAGCGTGGCCTCAGCTTTGAAAGAGGGGCAGATCGTCTGCCTTTTCCCCGAGGGCCAGATCACCCGTCATGGCAACTTTAACGAGCTGCGCAAAGGCTTTGAGCTGATGGCCCGGCAGGGAGACGCGACGGTGGTTCCGGTGCTTTTGGATGGTCTTTATGGCTCCATGTTTTCCCATGAAGGCGGCAAGTGCTTTGCTAAATGGCCGAAAAAGCTCCGCTATCCTGTTTCCGTGCTTTTTGGCACGCCTTTGGATGCCCGCACCGCCACGACGCGTGCCGTTTTGAATCAATGGCTGGATTTAAATGTACAGGCTCGTGCTGATCAGGCGGACATGACCAAGCCTGCCCAGCCCGGGGTGCAAATCCCACTCATCAATGCGCTCAGCCTGCTGGACATCGAGTGGGCACGGGCTGGCGATACGCTGCTCTGTCTGGATGTCGCAAATGGCCCAATCCATCAGACCTTGACTCAGTATGTGAGGCTGAAGTCCAGCGTGCGGCTGGTTACAGGCCTGGGTGAGATCCATGCCTGTGCTCAGCAGAGCGTCATTGCCGTGGGCTCGGCTTCATCTGTGCGTCAGCTGTCTGCTGAAACAAAAGCGCTGCGTTGGGTCGTGGTGTGGGATCAAGCTGAAGGCATTCTCTCTGCGCCAACAACATCCTATCCGGGTGTGCTCGATGCGGAAGGACGGCTGCTGACCATCTCACTGCCTGATCCCGCCATGCCCAGCGGTGAAGAGGGGAATCAACTCGGGCATCGTCCAGGCTCGCTGGGCCGGTTTCTGCCAGGCGTTACTTCGTCAACCGCCTTGGCCGCATGTCTGGAAGCGCATTCACTGACTTTGACAGAAAATGGCTTTTTGCTGCCCTCAGCATCGGAAAAAGAAACGGCTCCAGACTCGAAAGCCTGAAGCCGTTTGATCACGCAGAGGGCAAGGTGCGTCGTTATTGCACCTCGATTTTCCGAGCCTTGGCAGGCGTCTTGAGTGGTAGTGTCACTTTCAGCGCTCCATCCTCTAGACTGGCGCTTGGCAGTTCGTCATTCACGGGTGTATTTACCCGCAGACGTAGCAGGTAAGGCTGGGCGCTGATTTCGCGATGCAGGGTTTTCCAGGCTTCGGGCGTCGTCGTCTGGCGGTCTCCTCGGATGATGAGAATGTCATCTTCCAGCTGGATATTGACGGCTGACTTCGGAACTCCTGGCAGATCCACGAGTACTTCAATGGCTTCTTCACGGCTGGTGACCGTGTAACGCGGCTTCTGGTAGTTTTCAGTGACGCCGACAGTAGGCGTGCAGGCATTGGCGGGGGTAGTGCAGGTTTCAGGTGCGAAGGTAGTGTTCATGATCGTGTTCGATGAGGGTTTAAGTTAGAGAATGCTGATGCTTTTAGGTTTGCGTGGCTCCTGCTTCGGCAGTGCCACGGTCAGAATGCCGTCCTCAAGCTTGGCGCTGATGGCATCTTCATGGATGGCTTCAGGTAGTGCGATAGAGCGACTCAGTGTGTGGCTGGAGTCCGCCTCACCGCGTTTTTCATGGCGCTCCACAGAGACGCTCAGCACGCCTTCTTGAAGCTCCACTTTGACAGCCTCTTTTTTGACGCCTGGCACCTCAAAGCAGGCATAAAAATGGGCATCGTCTTCAAAAAAGTCTGTACGCAACCGTGCATAGGGGGATCTAGGCAGAAATTCCTCGAAGAGCTGAGCAACGGACGGTAAAGCCGCCATTGGCTGGCGAAAGAAGGGATTGAAATCCGCCATGCGGCTGAGTTTCAGACTAGGTGTATATCGGGCGATTTTCATGGTTCTGTGGTTTGTTGATGGATTGTCTGTTGAGTTTCAAAGGGCGGCTTATATCCCATGCAGGGCTTGTGCCAGATAACTTAATGTCCATTTAGTTGCCTTATAATGAATGATATAATTCAGTGCATTCGAACTCGCTGAGTTGAATTATAGAGCTATTATGACACTTTGATAAAACCTTAATTAATTCATGAAAGCCATTTTGGCGCAATGCACCCACCACGGCGGCCTCTGTTTCCAATCCACATGAAATCCATTGGTTGGCTCCGATTCGGCGGCATTTAACCGCCCTTCTCAAGCAGGAAGTGAGCGGCTAAATCGCTGGTTGACTTCTTGAAGCCTATCCGGCACATATCAACGTATCCTGATATGATGATGCGAATCTTGCTAACGCATAAATCATTGACGTCCCGATTCGAACACACCTCTCCTCTAACCCCTAAGTAACACGACACCTTATGTCCGACTATAAAGTAAAAGACATTGCCCTTGCCGACTTCGGTCGCAAAGAACTCGACATCGCCGAGAGCGAAATGCCCGGCCTCATGGCCACCCGCGAGAAATACGGCCCGAAAAAGCCCCTCGCTGGCGTCCGCATCACCGGCTCCCTGCACATGACCATCCAGACAGGCGTGCTCATCGAGACGTTGAAGGAACTCGGTGCTGATGTCCGGTGGGCCTCTTGCAACATTTTCTCCACCCAGGACCACGCTGCCGCTGGCATCGCCGCCACGGGCACGCCCGTCTTTGCCTGGAAGGGCGAAACGCTCGAAGAATACTGGTGGTGCACCTGGCAGGCCATCATCTTCCCAGGTGAAAAAGGCCCGCAGCTCATCGTCGATGACGGTGGCGACGTGACCCTTCTCATCCATAAGGGCTATGAGATGGAAAACGGCGACACTTGGGTCGAGACCCCTTCCGACAACCACGAAGTGAAGGTCATCAAGGATCTCCTCAAGGACATCGCCAAGAAGCAGCCCGGCATCTTCCACACGATCGTCAAAGATCTGAAGGGCGTCTCCGAAGAGACCACCACCGGCGTGCATCGCCTCTATGAAATGGCCAAGGCTGGCAAGCTTCTCTTCCCTGCCATCAATGTGAACGACAGCGTCACGAAGTCCAAGTTCGACAACCTCTACGGCTGCCGCGAATCCCTCCTCGACGGCATCAAGCGTGCTACCGATGTCATGATCGCCGGCAAAGTCGGCGTCGTCTGCGGTTACGGCGACGTGGGTAAAGGCTGCGCCGCTGCTCTCCGCGGCATGGGCGCTCAGGTCATCGTCACCGAAATCGACCCTGTGTGTGCCCTCCAGGCCGCCATGGAAGGTTACCGCGTGATGCCGATCGAAGACACCCTCGGCTACGGAGACATCTACGTCACCACTACCGGCAACAAGGACATCATCACCCTGGAGCACATGGAGAAGATGAAGGACCAAGCCATCGTGTGCAACATCGGCCACTTCGACAACGAGATCCAAGTCGATAAGCTCAACGCCCGCAGCGACGTGAAGCGCCTCAACATCAAGCCCCAGGTGGACAAGTACACCTTCCCGGCAGGCAACAGCATCTTCATGCTTGCTGAAGGCCGCCTCGTGAACCTCGGCTGCGCCACCGGCCACCCGAGCTTCGTCATGAGCAACAGCTTCACCAACCAGACGCTCGCTCAGATCGAACTCTGGGAAACCAAGGACAGCCGCCCGATCGGCGTCACCGTCCTGCCGAAGAAGCTCGACGAAGAAGTCGCCCGCCTCCACCTCGCCAAGATCGGCGTGAAGCTCACGGTGCTTTCCAAGGATCAGGCCGACTACATCGGCGTGGCTGTCGATGGCCCTTACAAGACGGATCACTACCGCTATTAAAAGTGTGGCAGGCTTTTCCAGCCTGCTCCTCCGGCAGACAGAAATGTCCGCCAAACACCAACGCGTCCGGTCGAAAGGCTGGGCGCGTTTTGCCTTTTTGATTCGATTGGCAATCGAATGACATTTCATGAGCATAGCTCATGATCAAACAAGAAATCAGCGCATAGGCTGAGCTGAACAATGTCACCAGTACCTTGTTTCACAGTCACTTCTCTCCAGCTGCCTGAATCACGAGAAGCTGAAAAAGCTGTTTGCTGGCAGGTGGCAGAGGCGTTTATAGGCTAGTTATGCACGACCCACGCGTTGACCAACTTGCCCGACAGCTTGTCCGTTACTCCACTCAGGTGAAGAAAGGAGATTTGGTATGGATCGACTGCTTTGATGTGCCGGCTTATGTCGCTCAGGCTCTGATCCGTGCTGTGGCTGAGGTGAAGGCGCATCCAGTGGTGCATTTGCATGACACCAGTGTGACTCGCGAGATGATGATGCACGCGGCAGAGGCGCAGTATGATCTCATCGGCACGCATCAGCTGGAGATGATGAAAAAGATGGATTGCTACATCGCGGTGCGGGGCAGCAATAATATCACGGAAAACAGTGATGTGCCGACGGAGAAAATGAAGCTGGTGATGTCGAAACTCCGTCCGCTGCAAAACGAGCGGGTTAACAACACCCGCTGGTGTGTGCTTCGCTGGCCCACCTCTGCGATGGCTCAGCAGGCAGGCATGAGCACCCAGGCTTTTGAGGATTTCTTCTTCAAGGTCTGCCTGCTCGACTACGCGGCGCTGTTGCCGGCGATGAATGCGCTGAAGAAGCTCATGGATAAGGCTAAGGACGTTCACATCAAAGGACCGGGCACAGATCTGCGCTTCAGTTTGAAAGGGTTAAAAGCCATTCCGTGCGGTGGACGCCACAATATCCCGGATGGTGAGGTTTTCAGCGCGCCTGTGAAGGACAGTGTCGAGGGCGTGATCAGCTACAACGCACCGACGATTTATCAGGGCATCGCTTTTGACTCCGTGAAGCTGGAGTTCTCCAAAGGCAAAATCGTCAAGGCCACGGCCAACAACACCGAGGCGATCAATAAGATCTTCGACAGTGATGAAGGGGCGCGCTACATCGGCGAGTTCGCCATCGGGTTTAACCGCGAGGTGCGTGAGCCGATGCGTGACATTCTCTTCGATGAAAAGATCGCTGGCAGCTTTCACTTCACACCTGGTCAGGCTTATGAAGGCCCGGCAGACAATGGCAACCGCAGCCAGGTTCACTGGGATCTCGTCTGCATTCAGCGTCCGGATTATGGCGGTGGTGAGATCTGGTTTGATGGCAAGCTGATCCGCAAGGACGGCAAGTTCCTCCTTCCTGAATTGAAGCCGCTCAACTGATCGCCGACATGCCAGGAAGACGCCACCTGACACGCTTTTTCATGACTGCTCTACTGGCAGTCGGGGGTGTCTTTTCCTCTTCACAGATCATGGCTGAAAATCTTCGCATTGGCATTGTCGGGCTGGATTCATCACACTCGGAGCAGTTTACCCTGCGACTGAATGATCCGGCGAATCCGAACCACATCCCAGGGGCGCGTGTCGTGGTTGCCTTTCCTGGCGGCAGTCCTGATCTGCCTGAAAGCGCGACTCGGGTAGAAGCCTTCACGGCGACGCTGCGCGACAAGTATGGGGTGAAAATTCTTGGCAGCATCACCGAGGTCTGTGCCCAGGTGGATGCCGTGATGATCCTGAGTATGGACGGCCGCCCACATCTAGAGCAGGCTAGACAGGTCATCCTTTCCGGAAAGCCGTTTTTCCTGGATAAACCGGTGGCTGCCAGTCTGAAGCAGGCCGTCGAGATTTGTAAGCTGGCAGATGCCGCGAAGGTCCCTTTCTTTAGCGCCTCAGCGACGCGTTGGTGGCCTGGAATCGTGGAGGTAGCTGCTTCAGAACCAGTTCAAGCGCGGGCGGCTCTTGTCTATGGACCTGCTCCAGTGTTGGCCCATCACCCAGATTTGTTTTTCTATGGCATTCACTCCACCGAGGCGCTTTTCACGGTCATGGGGGTTGGCTGTCAGAATGTGGAGCGGCTTTCTTCCAAGGATACTTCGGTCATTACGGGCACCTGGATCGGTGGCCGCCAGGGAACGCTGCACGCGCTGCATTACCTGCCGATGGACTCCACCAGCTACAAGCTGATCCGTTTTGGTCAGACAGGCATCGCCGAACAAAAAACGCTGGGTGATTACACGCCGATGCTGCGTGAGATCGTGAAGTTTTTCCAAACCAAGCAGCCTCCGGTTTCGATCCCACAGATGCTGGAGATTTATGCCTTCATGGAGGCTGCCCAGGAGAGCCAGAAGAAAAACGGCACGAATGTGCAGCTGCGTGATGTCCTACAAAAAGCAGGAGCGCCTGAGGCTTGGATGCCACCACTGCCGCCTGTGCCAGCGCCTGCGGTGAAGCAGCTGCCAGCGACTAAAAAGTAAAGACTACGCAGGGTGTCACGGAGTGATGCGAGCGCCTGCTTTTTTGAGCTCCACGACCAAGGCTTTCGAGGCATCGCTTAGCGGACATTCAGTCAGGAAGATCTGGCAGTAAGGAGCCCATTCACGCGTGTCGTCATTGTCTTTCTTCCACATGCGATGAAGCGGTGTCAGGTCGGTGACGGGGTTCTTGTCGAGAAAGAGAAACTGTAGATCATTCAGTGGTTCCAAGGGAGTCAGGTCAACGATTTGATTGCCTTTTAGCGACAGCATGGAGAGCCACTTGAGCTGGCCAATGCCATCGAGTTTGCTGATTTTGTTGCCATCAAGGTAGAGCGTCCAGACTTTCGGCAGTTTGAAGAGCGCAGAGACATCGTCGATCTGATTGCCGGCGAGATAGAGGGAATTCAGAGCCGTGATGCCGCCGAGCGCGGAGACATCGGTGACTTTATTGTTGGTGAGTTCCACATATTGCAGCGCCTTGCAGGTCGCTAGCGGTGAGATATCGCTGATCTGATTGTTCGCCACGTCGAGGAACTGGAGACGTTCCAGGCCTTTGAGGGCGGCGAGACTGGAGACCTTGTTATCTGTCAGGGTGAGGGAAGCTAGGGCGGTGCATTTTTCCAAGCCAGAAAGGTCGGTGATGCCAGCGCCTTTGCCTTCAATGATGGAAACGGTGGCGACATCTTCAGCTGTGATGACTTCCTGGTTGTCTCGTTTGGTGAAGACCTGCTTACGCACAGTTGCTTCCAGCGCTTTGTCTTTGAAAACAGCGACAGGTTTAGGTGGTGGTGGTGGGGTTGGTTTCGCGGCTGCGACAGGTTTTGTTTCGGCTTTAGCAGGTGCGGCAGGTTTAGCCGGAGCGGGAGCAGGTTTGGCAGGTGGCGTGACAGGCTTGGCGGCTGTTGTCACAGCTGGTGCTGGTTTTACCGGAGCGGTGGCTGGTTTGGCTGGTGCCACAGGGGCTGAAGTCGCAGCAGGTTTGGCCGCCGAAGCAGCTGCTGGGGTTGGTTTAGCAGGTGCCGCTGGAGTTGGTGCAGCAGGCTTGGCTGGCTCTGCCTTCGCTGGGGCAGTGGCTGCTGGTTTGCTGTCCTGTGCGGTGAGACCGCTGGCAGACAGGAGGAGGATCAAGGAGAGGCTTAGCTTCATGTCTGTGTGGGTGTTTGAAAAGAGTGGCTGATATACGGCAGCACAGGGTTGCATGTTATCGTAAAATCGGCTCTGTCACCGTCACTATGATCAATGTTATTGTGATTCTCGAAATCGACCCAGCTCGTGTGGATGAGTTCCTGGAAGTCATCACCTTCAACGCCGCTGAGTCCGTGAAGGAGCCGGGTTGCACCCGTTTCGAGGTGAATCGTCAGTTCGAGCAGCCGAACCTCTTCGCCCTCAGCGAGCAGTATGTCGATCAGGCCGCCATGGAGGCGCATTATCAGACGCCGCATTTCGCGCTGTGGAAGGAAAAGTCCGCCACGGGCTTCGTCACCAGGCGCTGGTCGGTGAAAGGTCCGGTCCTCGACTGATCCGCCTGCGCATACCATCCCCCCACCGTGGAAGACGCCTTCGGTCATCATATTTCTTACCTGCGAGTGTCCGTCACCGACCGGTGCAACGAACGCTGCCGCTACTGCATGCCCGAGGAGGAGCAGGCTTGGTTTCCAAAGGAAGAAGTGCTGAGCTACGAGGAAATGCTACGCGTGCTGCGTGTCGGCGCCGGGCTCGGCATCAAAAAGGTCCGCGTCACGGGTGGCGAGCCGCTGACGCGTCCTGGTGTGGCTGACTTCTGCGCGCAAATCGCCGCCATCCCCGGCATCGAGCAGATCGGCATCTCCACGAACGGCACCCTTTTGAGCAAACTGGAGCAGGGGGAAACCATCGCCGCACGTCTGGTCAAAGCTGGCGTGCATAGCGCCAATGTCTCGCTCGACTCCCTTGACCGTGCCGCCTACCAGCGCAGCACAAGCCGCGATCTCCTGCCCAAAGTGCTCGATGGTATCGATGCGGCCATCGACGCCGGTTTCCGCTCCATCAGACTGAACTGCGTACTGATGAAAAACCAGACCGAGCGCGAGTTCGTGCCACTCATCGACTACGCCCGCAGCAAAGACGCCCTGCTGCGTTTCATCGAGCTCATGCCCGTGAGCACCCAGGACGTGCTGAGCGAGGCCAACTTCCTCTCCACCTCTCATGCGAAACAGATGGTGGAGCAGCACTACGGCCCGCTCACGCCGCTGCCCGACTTCAAAACCAACGGCCCCGCCACCTACTACGCCATCCCCGCCACCGGCCAAAAGATCGGCTTCATCGGTGCGATGACGAACCTGCACTTCTGCGAGAACTGCAACAAACTCCGACTCACCAGCGACGGCAAACTCCGCCCCTGTCTCGGCAGCTACCTCGAATTCGACCTCCGCGAAGCCCTCCGCGCAGGATGCAGCGACGAGGAACTCGCACGTCTCATCCACAACGTCGTCGCCAGAAAACCCAAGGAGCACGACTTCCGCGACAACTACCAGCCGAACCGGAAGATGATCGCGATTGGGGGGTAAACTTAGGCACAAAAAAGCCGTGATCCAAAGACCACGGCTTTTGTGAATTCAGGCACAGCTTACTTCGCAGCAATCGCCTTTTCGATGGCGGAGACGACGGTGGTGTCATCTGGAGTGGTGCGGGGCTCGAAGCGTTGGAGGGGCTTGCCGTCTTTGCCGATGAGGAACTTGCCGAAGTTCCACTTCACATCGCCAGGGAAGGCGCCTTCTTTGCCGGTGAGAGCGGTGTAGAGAGGATGCTGTTCTTCACCTTTGACGTGCAGTTTGTCGAACATGGGGAAGCTCACGTTGTACTTCTCAGTGCAGAAAACTTTGATTTCTTCGTTCGTGCCGGGCTCCTGAGCGCCGAAGTCATTGCAGGGGAAGCCGACGACGCTGAAGCCCTGATCTTTGAACTTCTCATGCAGGGCCTGAAGCTCCTTGTACTGCTTCGTCAGGCCGCAGCGGGAAGCGACGTTGACGACGAGGAGGACCTTGCCCTGGTAGGCTTTGAGGGAGGTGTCTTTGCCGTCGATATCCTTGAGCGGGATGTCGAGCACGGATTTTTCAGCGGCGGAGGCAAGGCCTGCGGCTAGGATGAGTGAGAAGAGGATTTTTTTCATGGGACGGAGGAGACGATTTTGGCGGCTGGAACTTTCAGACCGGTTTCAGACTAACGTCCGAAGATAGGTTTTCGGTCGTTGCTTTTAGGCGCTTCTTCCTGAGCGGATCGGGCTTTGTCTGCGCTGTTTTTATAGAACAAGAAGCCGTTGATTTTGGCATTGTAGATCAGGTCGTGGAAGTCAGCTTTGAGATTGGGGTCGTTGATAAGCGCACCGAGCAGGCCTTTGCCACTGCTGATGTTTTTGGCGGCTGTGGCAAAGGTGTCCGCCGCTGTTTTGATAGATTGAAGGGAGCTGTCCGCCGTGGTCATGACCTTGTCTGCCTTCGCGATGGCGGGATCCAGTTTATCAAACATGGGCCCGAGCCGCTTGGTCTGCTCTTCGATGTTTTTGGCGGAGGTTTTGAAGCTGGTAGCGGCGTCTTTGAGTTCGGCGATGGCGGTTTTGAGATTTGTGGCATTTTCATCGCCCAGTACTTTTTCATCCACACGGGTCATGGTCTTGTTCAGGTGTGACATGCTTTCGCGGAAGTCCTGAAGCGTGGCATCAGAAAGCGCGCCTTTGTTGACTTTGCCGATGGCGGTCTTCATGTCGGCGAGGCCAGCACGGATGTCATCGAGCACGACATCCACTTTTTTGCCGACGACTTCGGCCTGGCTTTGCAGGTCAGAAAGTCCACCGGAAGTGACACCGACGATGACATCACCATGCTCGGTGGAAAGGAAGGAGGTGGTATCTTTGCCGCTGGGTTTGATTTCGATGAGGGAGTCTCCCATCAAACCTGCCGAGCCGATGCCAAAGGCCGCATCAGCAGGGATGCGCACATCATGGAAGATCTCCAAATCAATGATGACGCCCGTGAATGTGCCGTTGAGGCGCGGGTTGTACTGCACCTTGCCCACCCGTGAGCCGCCAAGAAACACAGGCGAACCTTCTTTGATGCCTGCGGCATTTGGAAAGGCCACTTGAAGTGTGTAGGTGTCTTTAAAGATCTCGCGGACTCGTCCAAATTGCAGGATGAGGCCACCAAGCAGGAGCAGGCCGACACAGACGAAGAGGCCGACGAGAAGTTCTGTCTTTTGATCACGTTCCATAGCTGGATTTTTATTGGAGGGATTTAAAAATGGAGGCGTCTTCAGCCGGTGATGTTGGACCGACCTTCGATGAAGTCCTGGATTTCCTTGTCCTGACATTGCCGCAGTTCGTCCGGGGTACCGAGGAAACGAATGACTCCACGCCGCAGCATAGCCACACGGTCGGCGATTTTGAAGAGGCTCTTCATGTCATGGGTGACGACGATGGAGGTGACTTTAAACCGCCGCTGCATGCGCAGGATCATCTGGTCGATGACGTCCGAGCCCACAGGATCAAGGCTGGCGGTGGGTTCATCATACAGAATGCACTGGCTGCGGCCAACGATGGCCCGGGCGATGCCTGCGCGCTTTCTCATGCCGCCGGAGAGATTGACGGGCAGCTTTTTCATGTGCTCCTGAAGGTCCACCACCTCCAATGCCTCACGGACGCGCTGTTTGATTTCGTTTTTATCTTTCACCCCAGCCTCGATGAGGGGGAAGGCGACGTTGTCTTCCACCGTCATGCTGTCAAAAAGTGCCGCATTTTGGAAGAGCATGCTCACCTTTTGCCGGATGGGAGCCATCTCGCGCTCGCGCAAGCCGTTCACCTTGATACCATCGACGAAGACGTCGCCTTCATCCGGGCGGATGAGGCCAATGATGTGCTTCATCATGACGGTCTTGCCTTCACCACTGGGTCCGATGATGACGAGCGTCTCGCCATGATAAAGGCTTAGGTCGATGCCGCGCAGGATCTCCTGTTTGCCAAAGCGTTTACAGACACCGCGCAGCTCGATGAAGGGCTGCTCGGTTTCGCTGGTGGTCAGGATTTCTGAAGAGGCGGTCTGCATCAGGTGCCGGTCCCGAGAGGGAAAATGTAGTTGAGCAGGATGGAGAGGAAGAAATTAAAAATCAGCAGTGCGAGTGAGGAAATGACCACCGCTCTCGTCGTGCCTGATCCGACACCCACGGCACCGTTTTCGGCCTTCAGGCCTTGATGACAGGCCACCAGGGTGATGAGGATGCCGAAGATAAAGCCTTTGATCATGCCGATAGAGAGATCCTCCATGTTGGTGTGATCCACCATGTGACCGAGATACCAGGAAGCCGGGACGTCATAGCCGTAAACAGCCACCAAATACGAGGCCATGAGGCCGAAGGAAATGCTCTCAGCCACAAGAAAGGGCATCGAAAGCATCATGGCCAGAAAGCGTGGCAGCACGAGGTAATCCACCGGATGCACGCCCATCACCCGTAGGGCATCCACCTGCTCCGTCACTTTCATGGTGCCAATATCGGCGGCCATGGCGGCACCGACACGGCCCGCGACCATCAGCCCGGCCAAAACCGGCCCCAGTTCGCGGCAGAGCGCAACGGAGACGATGGCACCGACGGTGGACTCCACGCCGAAGTCCTTAAACTTCGCATATGTCTGGAACGTGAAGACCGCGCCGGTGAAAGCACCCGTGACTATCACCACCGCCTGGGAACCATAGCCGATGGAGACGATCTGACCCGCGACCAGTTTCAAACGCCAGACGCCCGAGCGAAAAGCCACCAGCAACTCACTCACCAACGCCGACAGCTGGCCTAAATAAGCCAGAAAGTGGAAGGTGGTGCGGCCCATCAAGGCCAGAAATCCAGTAGGAGAGTCCATTGCGAGCGGATTCATGCCACACTCTCGCGTAAAGGCAATCAATGTGGCCGCTTCGTTACAAAGCACACAAAGCCAGTCACGTTCGTGCTCTTGCCAGATTTTAAATCGCAGCCTAGTCTCCGACCATGTCCGCCAGCCACCGCCCATGCCACCCGAGCAGCCTTTGCGTCTGCTTGATCGTGTCGTTGTGCCTGAGTGCTTGTCAGGGCTTCCGCCTGCCGGGTTTCGCCAAGAAAGATGAGCAGACTGCCGAGGTAGCCGAGAAAAAAACGAGCGAGCCTCAGATTGGCGAAACCGCTAAGCCTGAAGACACCACGCCGCCGCCCTCCGTGGATCTGAGTTTCCTGCTCTCGATGAATTTTGATGAAGCCAAGGCCATCTCTGGTCAAAACATGGATCTGCCCTCAGGCGTGCGTGTCGCTGCAGATTCTGTTGAGGTCATCAAACTTGACCGCGACAACATCCCCAAGAAAATCCGCGCCACGGGCAAGGTTTATCTGGAGTGCGGCCAGGGGCAGGATGCTGCGAAAATCCTCTGCCAGGAGGCACTCATCACCTACGATGAAATCATCCTGCGCGGCAAACCCATCGTCCAGCGTGGCGGCAGTATCATCGAAGGTTTGGATGATCGCACTGTCGCCTACATGCTGGGCACACGTCTTCGCGTCATCGGTCTGCATCGGCTCACCAATCAGGACACCATGGTCGCCATGTTGCCAGACCTCGGGCCCTGGACGGTCGGGCCAAATCCCATCCTGCCGCCTTTGGAGGAAACCTCCGTGCCGAGTGACATCCGAGAAGCCATGCTGAAAGCCGCTGAAGCCGAAGCCGTGCTCCAGCAGACGCGGCAGGAAGCTCTGCAAGCCCCCGAGGCTCCACCTGCTCCCTGGGTGAAAGAGGCACCTGCAACAAAAACTCCACCGCCAGCAGAGAAGAAGCCAACGGTGGAGCCTAAAGCGAAAGCGGAATCACCTGTGAAGGCGACGGCTTCAGCAGCGGTTAAATCTGGTCGAGAAGGTATTTGATCAGATCTGTCGTGCTGACGATGCCGACCAGCTTGCCGCCCTTGACCACCGGCACTGCATGAAATTCACCACCGGCTAAAATTTCAGCCGCATCACGGACAGTCGATGTTTCTTGAAGGCTGACAGGATTCTTTTTCATCACCTGCTCGATGGTAAACGTGTGGTCCAGCGTCGCATCGACGGTGCGTTGATCCGCCTGGAAGGTATCGCCAAAGCTCACGCGCAGGATGTCAGACCAGCTGATGATGCCGACGAGCTGATCACCCGTAACGACCGGGATGTGATGCACGCCATGCATCGAGGCCAGCTGACGGACTTTGGAGATCGGGTCACCGTGGTGGACGGTGATCAGATCGGTGCTCATGATTTTGGAGATAGGTTCGTGTTTCTTCATGGATCAGTTCTTTTTGGTTGGGGTTTCTCTGACAGAGACACCCTCGCGCAGGCCATCCCGCCCTGCTCTCCATGGCTTGTCCTTCACTGAGCACGGCTTGCAGGCCTTTTTACGCCATTCTGATCTTGGTGAACGCGTTACCTTCGTTTTGGTCGATGCGCTCCGGGCGGCCTTTGTATTTGAAGACCAGCTTCGTGTGATCCACTCCCATCAGGTGTAAAATTGTCGCGTGCAAATCATGAACATGCATTTTCTGCTCCACCGCCCGCAGACCCAGATCATCCGTGGCTCCGACGACTTGACCGCCCTTGATTCCTCCCCCGGCCATCCACATGGTAAATCCGGTCGGGTTATGATCCCGGCCATCGCCCTTTTCGCTCATTGGCGTGCGGCCAAACTCGCCGCCCCAGATCACCAGGGTCTCATCCAGCAGCCCGCGTGATTTGAGATCTCGCAGCAGTCCGGCGACAGGCTTGTCTGTTTCACCACAGTATTTGGTGTGGTTTTCCTCGATCTTATCATGCGCATCCCAGCGGCTGCCAGCACCGGAGTAGAGCTGGATGAAGCGCACCCCACGCTCCACGAGGCGACGTGCCAGCAGGCAGTTACGGCCAAAGGTGGCGGTCTTCGGATCATCCATGCCGTAGAGCTTTTTCGTGGTCTCGCTTTCACTCGCCAGATCCACGGCTTCAGGAGCCTGGGCCTGCATTCGGAAAGCTAGCTCGTAGGCCTTGATGCGGGCATCCAGTTGCGAGTTATCGGCCCGCTCGCGACCATGCCTGCGGTTCAGTTGATTCAGGAAAGCCAGCTTTGAGAGCTGGCGATCCTCGCTGATTCCTTTCGGCGTCATAAGGTTGGCGATTGGTGTGCTGTCGGATTCAAAAGACACGCCTTGATAAACGGCGGGCATGAAGCCGCTGCCCCAGTTTCTCACGCCATTCACCACCTGCGCATCGCTGTCTTTCAGCACGACAAAGGCGGGCAGATTTTGATTCATCGTGCCCAGTCCGTAGTTCACCCAGGCTCCCAAGGAAGGTCTGCCGCCAAAGATGCTGCCCGTATTCATCTGACAGACGCCGCCTGCGTGGTTGATGCCATCAGAGACGCAGGAGCGGATCACGCACAGCTCATCCGCCAGCTTTGCCGTGTGTGGCAGCCAATCGCTGATCCACAGACCGCTCTCGCCATGCTGCTGCCACTGGCGTTTGTCCGCTAGCAGCGGTGCCCGACTTTCACCCATGGCGGTGATCACCGAGCCAAAACTCTCCGGCAGCTGTTGCCCAGCCAGTTTGTTCAGCAGAGGTTTTGGATCAAAGAGGTCGATGTGGCTCGGCCCACCTTCCATGAAGAGAAAGATCACGCTTTTCGCCTTGCCCGCGCGGTGAGCCAGCTTGGCTGACATTGGATTGCCCGCCTGTCCTGCGGCATCGCCCAGCTCCGCCATCAGCTCATTTTCTCCGAGCAACGCGGACAAAGCCAATGCACCAAATCCACCCCCAGCCCGGCGCAAAAAGTCGCGGCGATTGGTCAGCAATTCATGGTGGGGCAGGGGAGTCATGGTGCTCTTATACAGCCTTTCAGGGCCAGTTCTTGGACAAGAAATCGACTCTATGCTGCCTGCCTGTCCCTTTCCACCTGCCTCCATAGACTATCCAGCCGCGTTACTTGCGGGAGCAAGACAGTCCGCATTTTCGGCGTTTTCAGGTGCTCATTTTGTCCTGCCCCCTTTTCCTGCCATGAAAAAGACCCTCATCACCCTCTCGGGCTTTGTATTTCTCGCCTCGTCGATGCCTGCCGCTGCGCCGAAGAAGGAGGAGACGATTGACCCGTCGAAGCCGGTGTCGTTTTACAAACACATCCGCCCCATCCTCCAGGCGAACTGCACGGGCTGTCATCAGCCAGCGAAGGCGAAGGGCGACTACATCATGACGGACTTCGCGAAATTGCTCGCGGGTGGTGAAGAGGGGAACGCCATCGTGCCGGGCAAGCCTGAGGAGTCGAATTTGCTCAAAGTCTCCGTGCCGAATGCTGAGGGTAAGGTCGAGATGCCGCCGAAGGGCGATCCGCTCCATGAGTCGCAGATCGCGCTAATCAAAAAATGGGTCAGCGAAGGGGCGAAGGATGACACGCCCGCTTCGGCGATGGCGCATTATGACATGGAGCATCCGCCCGTGTATGTCACCGCACCGGCGGTGACCTCGCTGGAGTATTCGCCCGATGGCTCGCTGATCGCCGTCGCGGGTTATCATGAGGTTTTGGTGCACAAAGCGGATGGTTCAGGCATCGCTGCACGTCTTGTGGGACTCGCGGAGCGCATCCAAAAGCTCGCTTGGAGCCCCGATGGCAAAAAGATCCTCGTCACCGGCGGCAGCCCGGCTCGCATGGGGGAAATCCAGATCTGGGACGTGGCGGCAAAGAAGCTCGAACTCTCCAAATCGCTCACGTTTGACACGCTGTATGGCGCGAGTTGGTCGCCCGATGGCAAGTTCATCGCCGTGGGTTGTGGCGACAATGGCATGAGAGCCTACGAAGCCGCTTCAGGTAAAGAAGTCGTCTTCATGGGCGGACATAGCGACTGGGTGCTCGACACGGTTTGGGGCCTGGAAGGCAAACTCATCGCCTCCTGCGGTCGTGACATGAGTGTGAAGCTCACGGAAGTGGCCACGCAGCGCTTCGTCGATAACATCACCTCCATCACGCCCGGTGCCCTGAAAGGCGGCGTGCAGGCCCTCGCACGGCATCCTTCGCGCAATGAAATCCTCATCGGCGGCACCGACGGCGTGCCAGCCATCTATCGCATGGAGCGCCTCACGAAGCGCGTCATCGGCGACAACGCCAACCTCATCCGCAAATTTCCCGTCATGCAGGGCCGCATCTTCGGCGTCGATTTCGCCCCAGATGGCAAGCGCATCGCTGCGGGTGCTTCGCATGAAGGCGCAGGCGCGGTGAACATCTACGCCAGTGAGTATGACAGCACGTTGCCAGAGCCGGTGAAGAAGATCATCGAAACCGTGAATGGCAAAGGCCCCGAACTCGACGCCTGGGTGACCAAGGACGTGAAGCAGCTCAGCAGCACGCCTGTGCCTTGTGGCATCTTCAGCGTCAGCTTCTCGCCCGATGGAAAATACGTCGCCGCTGCTGGTCAGGATGGTCGCATTCGTCTCATCGACACCGCCACGGGCAAGGTCGCCAAAGAGTTCGTCAGCGTGCCGCTCGTGGCCGACAAAGCCCTCGCTGCCAGCGACGTGATCGCCGACGACAGCGTCCGCGCCACGGCGAAGAAGGACGACAAGGTCGAGATGCTCGTCCCCGGTCTTACCGTCGCCAGCATCGAGGTCGAGCCGAAGAACGTCAGCATCGCCAAGCCGACCGAGTATGCGCAGCTACTCGTCACCGCCACGATGAGCAACGGCACCAAAGCCGACATCACCCGCATGGCGAAGCTCACCAGCACCAACGAAGCCGCCGCCATCATCAATGATCGCGGTTTGGTGCGTCCGGGCAAAGATGGCAAAGGCGAAGTGAACATCGCTTTCATGGGCAAAGCGGCCACGGTGCCCGTCAGCGTCACCGGCATGAACGTCGCGCTGAAACCCGACTACGTCCGCGATGTGATGCCCATCGCCAGCAAGCTCGGCTGCAACATGGGCACCTGCCATGGAGCCAAAGATGGCAAAGCAGGCTTCAAACTCAGCCTGCGCGGTTACGATCCAATTTATGACGTACTCGCTTTCACCGACGAACTCGCCAGCCGCCGTGCCAACGTGGCCTCGCCTGAGCACTCGCTCATGCTTTTGAAGGCCAGCGGCAGCGTGCCGCATGAAGGCGGCCAGCTCACCGTGCCGGGCGAGCTTTACTACGAGACGCTGAAAGCCTGGATCAGCCAGGGCGCGAAGCTCGACCTCAAAACACCTCGCGTCACCAGCATCGAGATCTTCCCGAAAAACCCCGTGCTGGAGCGCATCGGCAATCGTCAGCAGATGCGCGTCATCGCCCGCTATGCTGACGGCTATGTCCGCGATGTCACGGCGGAATCCTTTGTCGATAGCGGCAATGGTGACGTGATCGAAGCCGATAAAACCGGCCTGATGACCAGCCTGCGCCGTGGTGAAGCAGCGATCCTCGCCCGCTTTGAAGGCTCGTATGCCGCCACCACCATCACCGTCATGGGCGACCGTACCGGCTTCGCCTGGAAAGAGCCCGAGAAGTGGAACAAGATCGACGAGCTAGTCACCCGCAAATGGGAGCGCATGAAGATCGAGCCGAGCGGTGTTTGCAGCGATGAAGACTTCCTCCGCCGCTTGCATCTCGACCTCACCGGCTTGCC
>CANHTV010000005.1 GCA_947463285.1 Verrucomicrobiaceae bacterium
AAAGCGTTATTAACTGACCTTGGCTTCATCTCTCGATATCAGGCTTAGTGGCCTTGCCGACTGGCTTACGGGAGGCCATTCCAGCTTTCCCCCGGTAAAATGGCTCTCTTTTTGACCAGACTAGCAGTCCCATGCATCTTAGCGACCTCATGCCTGAAACTCTGCGCCAACTTTTAGCCTCTGAATCTGCTGTCACCTCCATCACGGCCCGTGGCTGGGTGCGGACGCGGCGGGACTCGAAGGCCTGTTCCTTCCTGGAAATCACGGACGGCTCCTGCTTCAAGGGGCTGCAAGTCGTGGTGGATGCAGCTTTACCCTGTGCGGAGCTGATGCCACGCATTCTCACTGGGGCCAGCATCGAGGTGGATGGCGATCTGGTCGCTTCCCCGGCAGCAGGCCAGAAATGGGAGCTCCAGGCCCGTGAGGTGCGCCTGCTGGGTGAGGCTGACGCCACCTATCCTTTGCAGAAGAAGGGACATACGCCCGAGTTTCTCCGCACCATTTCGCATCTGCGCCCTCGCACGAATCTGTTCGGCAATGTTTTCCGTGTGCGCAGCCGCATGTCCTTTGCCATCCATCGCTTCTTTCAGGAACAGGGCTTTTTTCATGTCCACACGCCGGTCATTACCTCCAGCGACTGCGAAGGCGCGGGCGAGCTTTTCCGTGTGACGACCCTGAAGCAGGGCAGCAACGCCAAGCCTGAGGAAGACTTTTTTGGTCGCCCCACCTACCTGACGGTGAGTGGTCAGCTTCAAGGCGAAACCTTTGCCTGCGCGCTGGGTAACATCTACACCTTCGGCCCCACTTTCCGGGCTGAGAACAGCAACACGGCACGCCATGCCGCTGAGTTTTGGATGATCGAGCCTGAGATGGCCTTTTATGATCTCGCCGCAGACATGACGCTGGCTGAAGCGAATGTGCGCTACCTCGTCAAAGCCATGCTGGAGGAGTGCCCGGAGGAGCTGGAGTTCTTCAACAAGTTCGTGGACAAAGATCTCACCGCCCGCCTGCAACACACGCTGACCAAACCGTTTGAACGCATCAGCTACACGGAGGCGGTGGACCTGCTGCTGAAATCCGGCCGCAGCTTTGAGCATCCCGTCGTCTGGGGGGAGGGCTTGCAGACAGAGCACGAGCGCTACATCGCCGAGGAGCACGTCAAAGGCCCGGTGACGATCTACAACTACCCCAAGGCCATCAAGCCTTTCTACATGAGGCAGAATGATGATGGCAAAACGGTGGCGGCCATGGATCTGCTGGTGCCGGGCATCGGTGAGATCATCGGTGGCAGCCAGCGTGAAGAGCGTCTGGATGTACTGCGTGCTGCCATGGAGCATCACGGCCTGAGCGAGGCGGATTACCAATGGTACGTCGATCTTCGCCGCTACGGCAGCGTCCCTCACGCTGGCTACGGCATGGGTTTTGAGCGTCTGCTCATGTTTGTCACCGGTGTCAGCAATATCCGCGATGTCATTCCCTTTGCGCGCACGCCGGGTCATGCGCCGTATTGATCGCATGATGAGTCTCCTGATGACGAGAATAAAACGACATGGCCTATGCCTGTACACGCTGGTGGCGCTACTGCTGACGGGCACCGTCAATGCGCAGACTGGACTGAGCATCCAGCTCGTGCCTGAGACTTCCGCCATCGTGCCGGGGGAGACGTTTCGTGTCGGTCTTTTCATCCACCACGAGCCGGGCTGGCATACCTACTGGCGGCAGCCGGGCATTGTTGGCGTGCCAACGACGATAGCCTGGGCCTTACCGGATGGCTTTGAGGCCGGCCCGCTGGAGTACCCCGAGCCGGAGGCAACAAAGATGTTTCAAATCAAGGCCCAGGGCTATGAGCGTGATGTGCTGCTGCAAACCGTCATCCGTGCTCCCAAAAACCTGAAGATCGGCAGTCAGATCACCCTGCAAGGAAAAGCTGCCTGGATGTGCTGCAATCAATCCTGCCACCCAGCCTCGAAAGAATTGAAGCTGACTCTGCCTGTCGCAGAAAAAGCGACTCTCGATGCCCTTTGGCATCCCGTTTTTCAAAAAGAGCGCGATGCCTATGCCAAGCCTAGCACAGCATGGAAGGCCACAGCCGAGGAAAAAGACCTCGACGTCACACTGACAATCAAGGCAGTAGGTGATGATGCGCGTCCCTTCAGCCAGGAAGAGGTCGATAAAGCCAGCATCCTTTTCTTTACCGAAGATGGCTGGATCAATACGGATGAGCCACAGCATCTCAGCCTCGCTGCGGACGGTAGCCTGAGCATCCGCCTCACGCGGGCAGAGATTTTCCTCGGGAAAACCACCCCCACAAAGCTCCAAGGCATCGTTCATCGCCCGGGCGGCTGGCACCGAGAGGGCAGCCTGCGCAGTCTCACGCTGCAACCTTTGCTAAGACGATGACGCAATTGCACGTTTGCCACCGCGACATATTTCGTACAGATTCAGCACGTTCTTCCCCACTATGAAAGGCATCCTTGTTCTCATCCTCGCCGCCGTCATCGGCTACGTCTCTTATCAGTACGCGTATCCGATCCTTGCCGGATACGTGAAGTTTGAAAAGCACAAGAAGCCAGTGGCAGTGGTGGAAGCACCAAAGCCGGTGGTGAAAAAGGAAATCGTCGTGGTCGAGGCTCCCAAGCCTGCGATGGAAGCCCCCAAGCCCGAGCCGAAACCCGTGATGGAGGCCCCCAAGCCCGAACCCATGCCGGAAGCTCCGAAGCCGGTGGTCGATCCGAACGCCTTCGTTGCTCCCACATTGAAGACCATCGAGGAAGTCACACAAAACTGGACCGCCATCCCTGCCGGAGCTTTCCCACGCCAGATCACCATCAAGCGTGACCTCCAACTGAACATGAAGATCGGCAACTCCAATGCAGGCACCCAGGTCAAAGCTGGTGGCAGCCTTTACGCAGTCGGTCAGGATGGCACCAACATCTTCGTTTCCCCGTCTGACACCTCCCCGATGAAGGGCCTTGTTGCTATCGAAGACACCAATTTCAAAGAGGTGCTCACCCAAGGATATGAGCAGTGGAAGATTAACCACCTCGCCACACTGAAGCGTGCGCATGAGTTTAAACTCGCTGCGGCAGAACGTGCTAAAAATGCGCCCGCAGCTGCCAAAGGCGGAGCTAAAGCTGCCGCAGGCAATGACCAGCCCGCCAAAGACAAGGACGGCACCTACCCGCTGCTGCTCGCTAGTATCAAATCCGGCCAAGTCACGGAGATCAAACTAGCGTCTGTCAAAGAATGGGGCGAGGCCAAGCTTACCGAAGGCTACTGGATCATTCCCGTGAAATATGAGACCGAGACCATGTTCGGCAAATTCGACACCGAAGCCGCAGCCTACGTGAAGAACGGTGCTGTCGAAAAGTGGATCTACACAGGCTCTGGCGAAGTCGTCCCGTAACTCCGTGGAAAAGCCGAGCGGCCTCTTGTGTTTCCAGCCCTCTCCATGCCCGGCTTAACCATCCAAAATCTGCGCTTCAGCCATCCCGGCAGTTCTTTTGCTCTTCAGGTCAAAGATCTTCGGGTTGGTGCCGGTTCTGCCTTCGCCTTACTGGGGCCGAGTGGCGCCGGAAAGACGACCCTGCTGCGCCTCATGGCCGGACTGCTGAAGCCTGAAATTGGCGATGTCAGACTGGATAAAACCTCTCTACTATCTCTCAGTGAAGCTGAGCGGAGAGCATTTCGACTGACGCAGATCGGCATGGTCTTTCAGGACTTTGCACTGCTGGATTACCTCACGGTGGAGGAAAACATCCTGCTTCCACATTGCTTCCATGCCCTGGGGAAAAACCGCGCTGCCTTGGCTGATCACGCCCGCACTCTCGCTGACCAGCTTGGCATTGAGCGACACTGGCAGCAGCTCGCAGGCCGTTTATCTCAGGGGGAAAAACAGCGTGTGGCCATCATCCGCGCATTGGCTCATCGACCACGCTTTTTGTTCGCGGATGAACCAACCGCGTCCCTGGACGCCACGCGCCGAGGTCAGGTGATGGAACTGCTCAGCCGCTACACGCGCGAGCAGCAGGCCACCTTCATCCTCGTCACTCACGACACCGATCTCATCCCGTTGTTTCCTGATCATGCCCGAGTGGAGGACTTCACCGCATGATCACCGCGCCCCTGCATCTCGCCTGGCGCTACGTTTCCCGGCATCGGCTTCAGACGCTGCTGCTTGCTGGGGCGCTCGCGCTGGTCATGGCGCTGCCGCTTTGCCTGCGTGTCCTCGTCGGGGCCGCTGAGTCCGCCATGCGGCAGCGTGCCAGTGATACTCCGCAGCTCCTCGGCTCACGCGGCAGTGCGCTGGATCTCATGCTCACGGCGCTTTATTTCAAACGCCAGCCGCTGCCCACCGTCACCATGGCACATCTGCATGAGCTGCGTGATACGCAGCTGGCCGAGGCCATTCCTCTCGATGCGCGTTTTCATGCGCAGCAGACGCCCATCATCGGCACCGAGATCGAGTACTTCAGCTTCCGTCACCTGAGGCTAGCTCAGGGGAAAATGCTGACCCGTCTGGGCGACTGCGTCATTGGTGCGCGTGTGGCCGCACAGCGGGGACTGGCTCAAGGCGGGGCCTTGTTTTCATCTCAGGAGCAAGTCTTTGACATGGCCGGCGTCTATCCTTTGAAAATGCGCATCACAGGCGTGCTCGCCGCCAATGGCAGCGCGGATGATGACGCCATCTTTGTCGATCTCAAGACCACCTGGCTCATCGAGGGCCTCGCCCATGGCCACGATGATGTCAGCACCCGGCCAGACGCCGTTTTAAAAGCCACACCAGACAACCTCATCGCCAACTCCAGCGTGCGCATGTTCAGCGAGGTCACTGACGCCAACCTTGGCAGCTTTCATTTTCATGGCGATGACTCCGCGCATCAGCTCAGCGCCATCATCGTCCGGCCAAAAGACGCCAAGTCTGAGGCACTGCTGGCGGGTCGTTATCAAAAGAGCAGCCTGCCAGTGCAGCTCATCCAGCCTATCCAGGAGTATGATCTGCTCATGAGCACCCTTTTTCAGATGGAGAAGCTCGCCTACAGCATCCTCGCCGTCACTTTGCTGGCGGCGGCCACCGTTTCAGCTCTCGTCTTCACCCTCAGCTTCCGCATCCGTCGCCGTGAATTCAGCACCCTGGCAGACATCGGGATCTCCCCCCGTGATCTGATCCTGACCAAGGCCTTCGAAGCCGCCCTTGTCGGAGCCCTAAGCCTGCTTTTCGCCGGCCTCATTACAGCCCTCGTGCAGTGGAACGCCGCGCAGTGGATCAGGCAGATGTTGAGTTGAGTCGCCAGTTCTGGATTTGGCCTTCTCTCCATTCTGTAGCAACCCCAAGACTCGAGCCGTGCTTATCACCTGTCCCTATGCACTGGCACGTGTTTACCAGCTTTTTTGGCCACGGTGATGAAGGCTTCCTGCAAATAAACGGGCTCCAAGATGGGAGCGGAGGCTTGCGATAGCTCGGATTCGCTCAGTCGGGCGATGAGGCGGCCAAGTTGTGCAGCATCGGGACTGTGGACGGCGATATTTTCCAGAGCGAGTGGCGCTTTGGCGTCGAGGGTGACCCAAGTGTCGGCTTCTTCAGCGGCGGCCCGGGCTTCATCAGGGGTAATGATCGCTGGGGCGGCAAGCAGCACGCCGTTTTTGACTTGCGCCCGATAAAACTGCCCGCGTCGTGCATCTCCCAGCACCTGATAATGTGGCAGATCCACAGCTGAGATCGAAGACCAGCCGACGAGTGGCCAACCGCGTGAGAGCGCCACCCCTTGGGCGGCGGCGATGCTGATGCGTACTCCAGTGTAGGAGCCTGGACCGGTGCCCACGACCAGAACCGCAGGCTCACGTCCCATCACTTCCAGCGCTGCGGCCAGCGGGGCGAAAAGCTGGGCATTGTGCGAGCGCTCAGACTGAAAAACGGCCTCATGCAGCAGGGTCTCACCACGAACGACGGCGATGACGCCGCGCGGCGAAGAAAGGTCGATGGCTAAAACGAGTCGGTCAGTCATGGGCAGGAGCAGGTCCTTCCTTCACACGCCTTTCACCCGTCGGCAAGGACTCGAAATAAAACCAGCGCGCGTGTTCTGGCAGCAATTCGGGAAAAAGGTCCGCCCACTCCACGATCACCACGCCCGGCTCATCCAAAATATCATCCCAGCCAACCGTCAGAACTTGGGCAGCCTCATCCATGCGGTAGAAATCAAAGTGAAACAGCGGCAGTCGGCCATCGAAATACTCATGCACCAAGGTAAAGGTGGGGCTGGTGACATCGGCCACCGAGCCCATGCCGACCACGAGGCCCTTTGTGGCCTGCGTTTTACCAGCGCCCAGATGACCGCAAAATGCCACGACATCCCCTGCTTTCAGGCTTTCAGCCAATTCACGGCCCCAGTCATGGGTGGCTTCGGGAGTTGGGAGGGTAATCGTCATCGGAAGTGTTCCCAGCCGCCTTTGAGCTTGTTGGTTGATTTCCCATCCAGCGGCAGCAGTTGGCCGATGACGGTCAGCGGTACTTTGGGTGAAAAACAATGCCACTGATGCATCATCGACGCCTTCATCTTGGGAGACACGGCCAGCAGCAGCTCATAGTCCTCACCATCGCCTAGCGCCTGCTCCAGAGTGCAGCCGGGCGTGATGGGGATATCGGGAGCCCAGAGCTCAAAACCCAGCCCGCTGGCATCGGCCAGCCGTGGCAGATCCTTCGCCAGACCATCACTCAGATCCATCATGGCGCGAACAGGCAGATTCTCCGTCAGCCAGCGGGCCTCAGCCACGCGGGGCTCAAAGCGCAGATGTTTGCCCTTGATCGAGCCGCCCAGCTGCCCCGTCACCAGCAGCAGATCCCCCGCCTTGGCGGTGCTGCGCGCGATCCAGGACTTCTCGCCCACGGTGCCGGTCAGACTCACGGTGAGGATCAACTGCTCTCCGCGCGAAGTTTCACCGCCCACGATGTTCACCCCATGCGCCTCGGCCATCTCACGCAGGCCCGCATAAACAGCCAGCACACGCTTTACCGGCGTCTGTGGCGGCGCGATCAGCGTCACCAGCGCGTGACAAGGCGTGCCTGCCATGGCGGCAAAGTCACTGATCACCCTGGCCATCGCCTTGCGCCCGATCAGCTTCGGCGGTGTCTCGGTGGTGAAATGCACGCCTTCAACCACCGTGTCTGTTTTTAAAAGCAAGCGCTCACCAGCCTTCGCGGGGGCCTTCACCACCGCGCAGTCATCGCCGGGGCCGATGATGACACTGCGATCCAGTTTCAGCCCGGCCACCAAGCGGTGGATCAACTCATCCTCACCAATGTCTGCGAGTGTTTTCATGGCTTAACCTCAGGAAAAAATAGCATGACCACCAGGCTCACCGAATTAAAAGCCGCATGCAGCAGCATCGGCACCAGCAGCGAGCCGGTGCGCTCATACAACGCACAAAAAATCAGCGCCAGCAGAGCCAGCGGCAGCAGCGTGCCCACATGCATGTGGACTACGGCAAAGAGGATGGAGGAGCAAAGCGCGGCGAAAAGCCCATCCGTGTAGCGCTTCATGACGCCATAGATAAAGCCCCGGAAGAACAGCTCCTCCACCAGCGGCGCGATGACCGCCGCTGCGATGATCATGAGGCCCTTGGCCACCGGGTCGGTGGATTTCCGAAAAGCCTCCACCGCCTCCTGGCCACTCATGTCCGGCCAAAAGCCGCGTAGCCATTCCTGCATGAAAAAAGCCGAGCCATTCACCACCACCAACATCGGCACAGCCGCCAGCAGCACCACCCCGAGCAGACGTCCCAGACTCAGCTGCCGCAGGCCAAACAGCTCTGCCGGAGACAGCCTGCGCACGTTTCGCAGATACACCAGCAGCAGCACGGCCAGCCCCAGCTGCACCACGATGCTGCCGAGCGTGGCATTCACGGAAAGCGCAGTCGTTTCTGCTGCTGGTGCCACAGCCGCAGCTGCCGACTCATCCACACGCAGTCCCGTGAGCAGCAGCATGGAGATCGCTGCCACGATCATCGCATCTGGCGGCAGGCACCAGCCAACCTCCACGCGGCCCGTGCCATTCCAGTAAGTGCCCGGCAAAGCCACCCGCAGCAACCGGTAAGCCCCCACGCCCACGATCAGCGCCAGCCAGACCAGCAGCGTCAGATCATGCATCACCCCCTGAGTCGCAGCGTCCATGGGTCAAAAAGAGTTCTCACTCCACACAGGAGCCGGGTTTGAAAAAGCAGGAAACATGGCTCGCGAGAATACCCATCGCATCCACCCGCGCCATGGAAAAGACCACCCACTTCACTTTCTAGGAACTGGATGGTAAAACGGCGATTGGATAGCGTTCTGTGTAGCCCCGTTCTCATGCATTACCGCATTACTCTCGCCCTCAGTCTGCTCACCCTCTCCGCCTTCGCGGCAGATCCCCTTCCCGGTCATTCTTCCCATGGTGAGGCCTTCAATGAAGGACCGAGACAGGCAGCAAAGCTGATCGCAGGCACGGGCAAAGTGTCCTTTATCATCACCACGAAGAACAAAGAAGCGCAGGCTTTTTTTAATCAAGGCATCGGCCAGATGCACGGCTTTTGGTTTTTCGAGGCCGAGCGTTCCTTCCGGCAGGTGTCCACTTTGGACAAGGAATGCGCCATGGCCTTTTGGGGCATGGCCATGGCGAATGTGAACAATGAGAAGCGTGCCAGGGAGTTTGTTAAAAAAGCCGTCGCACTGAAGTCGAAGGCCAGCGACCGCGAAAAACTCTGGATCGGTGTGCTGGAGACGTTTTACCAAGAGGATGCGAACGACAAGCGTGACAAAAAACAGCGCGCTCTGGATTACATCCGCGATCTGGAAAACCTGGTCCACAGCTACCCGGATGATGTCGAAGCCAAGGCTTTTCTAGCGTGGAAAATATGGCACGCCAATGGTGATGCACCGATCACGAGTCATCAGGCGGTGGATGCCCTGCTGGATCAGGTCTTTGCCGCAAACCCGCAGCATCCAGCGCATCATTACCGCATCCATCTCTGGGATAATCGCAAACCTGAACGAGCGCTGAAATCAGCCGCGCAAAATGGTCAGGCCTCCCCAGGCATCGCGCACATGTGGCACATGCCGGGGCACACTTACTCGAAGCTGAAGCGCTTTGACGACGCCCTCTGGCAGCAGGAGGCAAGCACACGAGTGGATCACGCTTACATGATCCAAAACTGGATTCTCCCAGACCAAATCCACAACTATGCGCACAACGAGGAATGGATGATCCGCAACTTCAACGAAGTGGGCCGCGTCAAAGAAGCCATTGCCATGGCAGAAAGTCTCATCCGCACACCGCGTCATCCCAGCAACAACACCCTGGATAAACAGTCATGCAGCGCCAGCTATGGACGCACGCGCCTGATCGACACCCTAACACGCTGGGAGCTGTGGGAGCAGTTGCTGAAAGCCACTGAAGGCCCTATGCTCGGCCCCGTGATGCAACCGGCTCACGAGGCCGCACGGCTGAGGGCTCGCGGGCTGGCCTTTTATCAAATGAGTGACGCTAAAGCACTGGCAAACACGATCACAGCACTAGCTGCAGTAGAAATCAAGGCGCGCGAAAAGAAAGCCCAGGAAGACAAGGATGCGGCAGCGAAGGCAAAGAAGGATGACTCGGCCAAAGCTGGAACCAAGAAAGAAGAGGTGAAAAAGCCTGAAGCCAAAAAAGACGAGGCGAAGAAACCTGAAGCCGCCAAAAAGCCTGACGCCATCGCCATGGCACTGATCGAACTGCGGGCGATGGAGGCCGTGCTGGCCAAGGCCAAGAATGCCAAGGAGCAGCTAGCCAAAGCCACGGATCTGCCGAAACCCCTCACAGCCCAGCTTTACCTGAAGCTGGATGATCTCAAGAAGGCGGAGGAACTGCTGAAAAACTACCCGCAGGATCTCGCCGGACTCGCAGCCAAGGCCCTGATTCAGCAGACACTCGGCAAGATGGACGAGGCACGCAAAACCTTCGAGGAAGTGAGCAAGCTCAGCTATGCGCTGGAAATGGACCTGCCCGTGGTAAAGAAACTAACAGAACTGGCGAAGGCACTGAAGATCGAAGGTCGCTGGCAGGCTGAGGCACCGAAACGACTGGATGTAGGAGTTCGCCCGGATTTGAAAACGCTGGGCCCCATCCACTGGCAGCCACTGGTTGCCCCCAAGTGGGAAGCACTGACGCCCGAAGGACAAGTGGTGAAGAGCGCTCATTTTGAAGGCAAACCGCATGTGCTGATCTTTTATCTAGGCGCTGCCTGCACACACTGCATGACACAGGTGAACGCCTTTGCCAAAGCCGCATCAGACTATGAGAAAGCAGGCATTTCACTCGCTGCCATCTCACTGGAGCCGCTGTCACTCGTGGGCCGTGTGGCCGAACAAATGACAACGAAAAAAATGCCCCCCTTCCCTGTCTATTGCGACCCAAGCCTTGCGGCCTTCAAGATTTTCCGCGCTTACGATGACTTTGAAGAAGAAGCCCTGCACGCCGCCATCCTCATTGATGCCAAAGGTCGTCTGCGCTGGCTGGATGTCAGTTGGGAGCCCTTCACCGACACAGCCTTTCTGCTCGCTGAGGCCAAGCGCCTGCTCAGCCTGCCAGAGGAATAGGCCGCTTCAAAAATTCTGGAGAGCATCTCCTTGAATCTGGACCTTACTGCTCTTCCAGCGCCTTGCGGTTTTGGTAATAGACGCTTCTCACAGAGACATACGGATCGACGGCGTTAGCCTTGGATTCATCGTAGCGGGAGAACTGGTCTGGCATCAAACGAATGTTGTTCGCCAAGGAAGGAATCCAAGCCAAGTCGCGAACAGAACCCTGTGCCGCGAAACCCCAGTTTGCTGGATTCAAGGCATAGTCACCCGCCAAACCAACAGCATCACGAACCGTGCTGGGGCCGAGCAGAGGAAGCACCACGTAAGGACCTTGGCCCAGGCCCCATTCGGCGAAAGTCTGGGCAGTATCCTCAGCCGACACATCCGCCAGCGCCGGAATCTCATCGGATTTTTTGAAGAGCCCCCCCACCCCAGCGATGGTGTTAAGGCCAAATTTACCCACCTCTTTTCCTGCACGATCAAACTTTCCCTGAAGTGCACTGTTCACGAAACGCACCGGAAATTTGATATTCTCGAAGGCATTGTCCAAACCCCGACGAACAGGGCGTGGGGTAACGGTTTCGTAGGTCTTGGAGACGGGTTTAAATAGGTAGCTGTAAAGCCCGTCATTCAGCTTGAAAGTAGCCCGATTCAGCGGCTCCAGAGGATCAGAAACCTGCACGACAGCATAATCATCGAGCTCATCCGTGGCTTCTGACGTAGTCGCAGCCGTTTTAGGACCAGCAGCGGCCTCAGGCTGCGGCTTCGTGGCACAATGACTCAGCAGCACGACAGAAGAAGCGAGTGCGAAAAGCAGTGAAGTGGGCTTTTTCATGAAGGGCGGGCGACGGATTGTTCGAGTGACTTGATGACGGATGCAGCACCGCCGGACTTAAACTGAGAATCAAGCTGCGAGCGATAGTTCGCGATCATGCTGACGCCTTCGATGACGACATCGACGATCTTCCAACTGCCAGCCTGCTCCATGCGGTAGGTGACACTGTAGCGGCTGCCTTTATAGACCAGCTTCGTCGGCACATCGACGCGTCCTGCGGCTGGCGAAACGGCGGCTTGATAGCTCATCACAGGGCGTTCACCGGGGGTAAACTTGCTGCTGTAAGTCCGGATGACCAGCGTGGTGAAAAGCTGCGTGGCCTGCTTTTGCTGTGCTGCGCTGAACAGCTTCCAACCTGGGCCGACAGCACGGCGAGTCATCGTTTCAAAGCTGATGTTCCGCATCAATGCAGGTCGCACCGCCTCTGCCAGCTTACCTTTGTCAGACTCACGATCCGCGATGGACAGTACCTCATCCACGGCTTTGCGCAGCTGCTGCTCGGCCTCAGCTGTGGAGGCTTGCATAGGGCCTTGAAGACACAAGACAGCGAAAACGAGGGCGAAGAGAGAGCGACGTTTCATGGGGCGGGGGGAGGTGTGGGCGCTGCGTCTTTGTCCTGATTGACGCTACCGAAGGCCATTTTCCCGATCAAGCCTTCAAGATCAACCGCAGATTCTGTCATTGTTATCCTCTCCCCTGGCTGCAAATAAGTCTCATCAGCTCCCGGTGCAAGCGCTATAAACTTATCACCAATCAGACCCGTTGTCTTGATCGAAGCCATCGTGTCCGTGGGCAGCTTCAGGCCATTCATGACCCGCATGGAGGCGATGGCGGTGTATTCCTCAGGCTCCATACGGATGGCTTCAACCCGACCAATGGGCACGCCGGCAATGACGACATTGCTGCCTGTGTTTAACCCGCCAGCATTGGTAAATCGGGCCTCGATGACATAGGTCTCACCGCCGAGCAGTGATCCCGCGCCGAGCTTCACCGTCAGGTAGGTCACGGCGGCGAGTCCGAGCAGGACAAAGAGACCGACGAAGAATTCGAGCTTGGTTTGTTTCATGGAAAATCAGTCTTCAGAGTGAATGTCAGCCCCGGCACGGATGCTGGCAAGCGTGGTGCCGAGATGAGCGGCACTGTCGCGGAAACTTGCCACCACGGCATCGGATGAGGCGCTGAACTCAGCCGGGGTGCCCTGGAAATGCATGACGCCTTTGTCCAGCAGCGCCACGCGATCACTGGCAACGAGGGCTTCCGTGACATCATGGGTGACGATCACTGCGGTGAATCCGAACTGGCGCTGATACTTCGCGATCATCAAAAAAACCGCGTTACGCCGCAAGGGGTCAAGCCCGGCCGTGGGTTCATCAAAGAGCACCAACTCCGGGCGCGTGACGATGGCACGAGCGAGGGCCAGGCGCTTCTGCATACCGCCAGAAAGCTGACCAGGATAACGATCCAGATGCTTTTCTAGCTCCAACTGCTTCAACGCTTCGAGACTGCGCTCATGAATCTCGTGGTCGGACAAATTCGTCGTTTGCTCCAGAGGCAGCGCCACATTTTCCAGAGCGGTCAGGGAATCAAAGAGCGCATTGCTTTGAAACAGAAAGCTGCACCGACGACGGAAGTCAGCGCGCGTTTGCGCATCCTTGATGGTAAGCGGACGACCATCAAAAAGAATACGTCCTTCATCCGCAGGCATCACATCCGCCAGACACTTGAGGAAAACAGATTTCCCCGTGCCACTACGGCCCAGCACCGTCACCAGAGTGCCACGCGGCACATCGAGATCAGCGCCCGCAAGCACCACATTGTCACCGAAGCGCTTATGAACGCCCTGCACCTGGAGCAGCAAAGGAGAAGGAGCAGCAGCCATGATCAGACAAGAAAAGAGGTGATCACATAATCCGCAGCCAACACCAGGATGCTGGACTGCACGACCGCGCGCGTCGTGGAGGCGCTGACACCACGCGCACCTGAGGCATTGCGATTCCGATGCGTGTTAAAACCATGGAAACAGCAGAGCGCGATGGTCAGCAGGCCGAAGGTGGCCGCTTTGATAAAACATTCCTGCACATCTGCCGAGCCAACCGCCCTCTCCACGGCTGACCAGTAAACACCGGGCTGCAATCCCAGAAGCAGAGAGCCCGACAAACTTCCACCCCACAGGCCCACGGTGACAAACAAAGCCGTCTGCATCGGAAACACCAGCAGTGACGCGATGAGACGCGGCGAGATCAAATAACCCAGGCTGTTGACGCCCATGGTATCCAGCGCCGCGATCTGCTCCGAATTCCGCTGGATGCCCAGCTCAGCAGCCAGGGCTGAACCCGCCTGCCCAACCAGCATGAGAGCCGCCAATACAGGACCAAGCTCGCGCACCAGACTCAGGGAAACCAAGGCTCCCAGCAGACTCTCAGAGCCAAAACGATTCAGCACATAATACCCCTGAAGACCCAGCACCAAGCCCGTGAACATGCCCACGATCAAAATCACCGGCAGGCAGCGAACGCCTTGCTCAAACATTGACCGAGCCACTCGCCGCACCAACCGCCTTGAACTCAATACGGCCTGAAACGAACGCAGGGTGAACATCGCAAAATCCCCCAGTCCGTGGACGAGAGCGAGAGAGTGATGTCCGAGAGTGCTGACCATTGTAGAAAGGCTGCCATGCCTTTAACGGAGATCTCAGCCGGATGCAACGACACAACACCGAGCAGGTAACTCCACGTCACAGAACAGAAAGAACAGCCACCTGCATATCCTCATGCCGGACATCTCGCCGTCACCCTTCATTTAAAACTTTATGCGTCGTCATGCTGGCATCAGAACGAATCATGCTATGAATGCCGCATGACCCACGAAGTCCTCCACGCCCCTGCCTTCTCCACCCTGAGGCTCGATATGTCTGAGGGAGAGTCCATCCTCGCCCAACCCGGAGCCATGCAGGCCATGACACCGGGCTTTAACATTGAGGTCAAAGCCGGACTACACATGCAGGGAAAACGTGGTGTCATGGGCGGGATGCGCAGCTGGTTCGGCGGTGAAAGCTTTTTCACGGTGATCTATCGGGCTAAACGCGATGCCCAGCACATCATGCTGGCCCCTGAGCAGATGGGTGAGATTCGCGCGTTTGACATCACGGAGGACACTGGACTGATGCTCGCACGCGGTGCCTTCCTGGCCTGCACACCGGAGATTTCCTTCAATCTGCACAATGCCGGCATGCAGGGACTGCTGGCCACGCGTGGCCTGTTTTTTCTAAAGACAGCGGGTGCGGGAAAACTCTTCCTCAGCAGTTACGGCGGCATCATTGAGCAAACGCTGGAGGAAGGAGAGCGCTTCGTTTTGGATAACCGCAACATCGTCGCCTTCACCGACAACATGGCCTTTGAATCCGTCGTGCTGACGCGCTCGTTAAAGGATTCGTTTTTTTCAGGAGAAGGATTTGTCGTGCGCTTCACGGGGCCTGGAAAAATCATCTACCAAACTCGCGCACGCCCTTCCACGGGGATGATGCGCAGCGTCATTCAATCCATGACTTAAGCTTATGGAATCCCTGCCGAACACTCAAACACTGTCTCAACCAAGACGGCTCAACACGCCCACCCGCGAGGCTTTGTTGCAAGGCTTTGAGGCGCATGAAACACGCTCCAGGATCTGGCTGGGTGTAGAGGTCCTTATCATCATCGTTGGTTTGGGCTGGTGGCTCATCCAGCCCACCACACTGCCCGGCTGGCAATGGGCGCTGATGTTCACCGTCGGTTTCCTGGGCCTGTTTGACTTCATCGTCTCTCAGCAACTTTCGAATCGAAAGCTGATCAATGACGTCCGCCCAGACGCCAAACTCGGCAAGCACACGCGTGACTCTTTACTAGCGGCAACCGAGCGCGTGAAGGAAAAACTCGGTCTCTCGCAGCATCCAGTGCGCGTTTATCTCGCGCGTGAAAAAGAGGTCAATGCCTATGCGATGCGGCTGGAGCTTCTGCCGGGCTGGCATTTGTTTAATCAAGTGCAGCTGAATCGCTCCATCGTTCACCTGCTGGATGAAAAGGAACTGGAGTCTGTCATCGGTCACGAACTGGGGCACATCTATGCCTGGTCTCCAATTGGCAGCCGGTGCATGTTGATCCACGCGCTGTTTTCAGGCGTGCTGACGCTGTTAATTGGTCAGGCCTTGAGTGATTACGAGATCGCACTTGGGGCGCCTTTACTGGCACTCTTTGTCACTCGCTGGGCCGCCTTTTCCACCTGGACGACGCAGATCCGCATGATCGAGTTTCTGTGCGATGATTATGGTGCCTGTGCGGCGGGAGTGATCCCTGCCATGACTGCCGAAATCAAGATCGGCATAGAGCAGGAAGCACGCGCCGAGCTCTTGCAGCAGGTCTTGCAGGCCAAAGCCAAAAATACCTCAGTGCCCATTTCGGATCTCATGCAGGCCTACGAAGACGCGCTGCCCTTTGGCGAAGTGCACAGCGAAAGTGCCCGCGAGCATATGAAGGCCAACATCAAAGCGCGAATGGCAGGCGATGAGACCTCATCGATGAAGGGCTTCTTCAACTACATCTACAAAAGCGATGACACTGATCACGAGGCGCTGGATGAAATCATCGACCGCTCAAAAAGGCTGCGCCAGCTGGCCAAAGTGCCGATCTCACTGCCTGAGGTGATCAAAAACCCACAGCTCATGGAGCAGTGCGTTCAGCAGATCGAAGCACATCCTCAGCATCTGCTTTTGCATTTGGAGGAAGAGATTGACGACCGACAGGTCACACACCCGAATGTTTCACGCCGCCTTCTCTATCTCTGGCGGAATCGCGAAGCCATCATGGCCGATTAAAAAAACAGCCGCACTGAAACCAGAGCGGCTGCTGATGATTGGTTAGAGCAAGTTTGGATGTTATTGAGCCTTCGGCAAAGCAGCAAGCTCGCGCTTGATGTCGTTCGCTTGTTCAGCTGTGGATGCTTTTTTATCCTGCCAGATGACTTTACCATCCTTGATCAGGAAGCACTGACGAGTGGCCAGATTCAGGAGACCCTTGATCATGCGCTCCACCTTGAAGGCATCAACAATTTTGCCTTCAGGATCAGCGATGAGGTCATAGGGAAGCGTAAAATCATCACGGAACTTTTTCTGAGCTTCTGGTTTGTCAAAAGACACACCCAAAACCTGAACACCTTCCTTGCTCAGCTCAGCAAAGGCATCGCGAAGGGAACAAGCCTGCTTCGTGCATCCTGGCGTATTCGCCTTGGGATAAAAGAAGACCACTGTCGGGCCTTTCTTATACACGTCTGCGAAGTTCACCGTTACACCGTCTTGATTGAGGCCAGAGACCTCAGGTGCAGGATAACTCACCTTCTCGCCCTCAGCAGCTGAGCTAAAACCGAGAAGGCTGGAGAGAGTGGCGAGCATTATGAATGAAAAACGTTTCATGAGAGGATAAAGACTGGAATTACTTGCCCACGCTGCCGTGGAAACCTGCCTTGTTCATGGATGCCAGCAGATCGCTCTCGGTGAACTCACCCTTGACGGTGAAGGTGCTGGATTTGTTGACGATTTCATACTCGGTCACACCTGGGACTGCTTTCACAGCTTCAGTCATCGCATTCACGCATTTTTGACAGCAAAGATGAGCTCCCGAAACAGTGGCTGAAGTCAGCTTCTTGGCAGACGAACTGCTGCTGGAGCTGGACTTTTCTTCAGCGGCATCACTGGTGCCGAAATAGCCAGCCGCCATGATGGCTTCGATGGCTTTCTTGACATTGCTTTTGGATTTGGCCGTAACTTTGATCGTGCTGCCTTCGGCTTCGATGGTGACGTCTTTCACCGTGTTAGCAGCTTTGGTGATGCCATTGGTGCAGCTTTTGCAACAATTATGGACACCTGAGAGGGTGACGGTGGTTTCAGCGTGAAGGCTGAATGCGGAAAAGACGCCGAGAACAAGGAGGGTTTTGATTTTCATGGATTGGTAGAACGAGTGCGACTGACAGTTTGTTTAGTTAAAGTTAGAGCTTCTTGAGCAGTCCCTTGAAAAGATCTCCCAGGCCTTCACCACGAATCAGGTTTTTCAGCAGGCGGTCGATCTTGGGCCGCACACTTGGCTCGGAAAGGCTGCCTTTGGATTCAATGTCAAAAGTCATGCGGCCGCTCTCATCCGACAGAGCCTTGATGACAGCGCTGGCAAGAGAATCACCTAGCTTGGCCTTGGCGATGCCTTTTTGCAGACGCGTCTGGAGTGAGGCTCCGCAGGAAAGCTTCAGTTCCAGTTCATGCTGATCTTTGGCACTGTCCAGCCATGAACTTTGATGCAGAACGACCTCATACTCCGGCAAAGCAAAGCGTGTGTGCTTGCGCAGCGTGAGTCGATTATTTTTGAAGGTCGCATCCATGACCGCAGGCTCAAGCAAGGCCCCGCCAATTTTCACCGGACTAAGATCGACGCCGTATTCCTGGAGCTTTTTCATTTCCTTGCCAGCCACGTCACCCATGGTCATGTGACCGGCTAAAACCGAGCCTTGAGCCAAAGTTAGCTTCAGCATCGAAGTGGGTGCCCAGCTCTGAGTCACAGGGTCCATCGGGATCACGTTCGATTCGCCGCTGAGCTTCACATTCGCCAGCTGAACAGGACGTTTCACGCCTCCGATGCGGGCCTCGCCCATCACCTCGATCAAGCTGCTGAGCGAGGCACGGACGCGGTTATGTTCTTTGAGGTTGGTGGTATCGACATCAATGTCGGAGAGTGTGAGATCCAGCTCGGAGATTTTGACCTGCATCTTTTTATTCGTGATGGTGAACTGGCCGCGCTCGATCGAGGCGCTGTGGGCGCTGAAGGCGTAGTCTTGTTTGTCTTTGGCTAAAGTTGGCTTTTGTGTTTGGGCTGTTACAGGCCCTGGGGGCGGATTATTGGCACCTGTCTGCTCAGCTTCGCCGTTTTTGGGCTTACGGAACAACTTTTCAACAGTGCCCTTCCCCTGATCATCCTGTATCTCCCTCACCACAGGAGAAATGATTCGCAGGTTTTGGACGAACAAACGCTTATTCAGCAGGTCTTCCAACTTCACTTCAAAGACGATCTCTGGGATCACGATGGGGGCAGAGCCTTCCGCCATAGGCACACGATCTGACAAAGGCCTGGCGACTTCCGCATCTCGTGGCGCGATTTGAACATCAAGGAAACGAAGACGTGCAGGGCTAGACAACAAGCTCAGCTCCGAGTGGCCCACGTGAGCGCGACAATCGCAATTTTTTTCCAACTGTTCCACCCACACGTCGGGCCCCATTTGACTCATGATCCACCAGGATGCTCCGGCCAAAGCGGTGCCCAATAGCATGGCCAGTCCGACGACAACGATCAATCCAATGCGCATGTATTTTCCCATATTCAGGACACTAGCAGCCTGTCGCATTTTGCCAAGTGCTGCCACGCGTCTCTGAATTCTGAATGACTATCCTTAAGTCAGTCCAGGCTGCGTTTCGGCGCGGTGATGCGCACGGCGGTTCCGCCGGTGGCTGTAGAGGTGGTGACTTGGGCAAAACGCTGCACTTCGTAGCCACGGACATTGACGGTGAGGTCAAGCTTGGCGAGGAATTCCCAAGTCGCAGCGACTCCGATCTGATCCGCAATCCGGCGAGCTTCGTGGTAGGTCTCAAAGGCATCTGGCATGACCTGATAGATGGCAACGCCCTTGGGGTCGGCTTGGATCTGGCGCATCAGGCGCTGATAAGCAGAACCTTCCGTACGGATCTGATCCAGGGTTTCACCACCGCCTGCCTTTGGTGTCAGCGCCAGTTGAACGGCGACGGTGCCTTGTTTGACCGCAGGTTTGAACGTGTAGGAAGAGCCGCCCATCATCGGACTGGCGGCTGCTCTTTCAAGCACGGCTTGGAGCTTGAAGGCATCATAGATCACTTTGTTACGGCTAAGGTTTTTGATGCCATCCAGCCCGCCGAGATCTTTGACAAAATAATCGACGATGTCCTTGGCCGTGGCTTTGACTTCCACGATCTTAGCACCCCAGCCAAAATTGATTTTGGCTCCGCTGGAGGTGGCTGAGATAATCGGCTTGGTGGGATCACGGGAGGGGTCCAACGCGGTCCATTTCGTTAAATCACCAGATACAACGCCGACGATAGCCGTGGCGACCGCCGTGGGAGTCGTGCGAGTGACGATGGAAATGTCTCCCAGCGCAGCCAACACTTGCTTGGTGGCGGGCAGTTTGGCGGTGGCAAGTGCTTTGTGAGCCAGGGCTACTTGGTCCATCTGAAAGGTGTTTACGAAGGGGGCGATCTCTGGCCATGCCTGCTGGGCAGCCTGGGGTGTGCCGTAGATGCCAGTCAGCATCTTCATGAAAGGATCGATCTTGACCTCTTTGTATTCGAACTGGCTTTTGATTTTGTCCAACCCACCAAGGATGGGCTCGATGAATGTTTTCTCGTTAAGAAACAAGACCCCTTGTTTGGCGACGAGGATACGAGTCTCGTTGGGATTCTCAGGAAACGGGCGCGGATTCGGCAGGCGAACGAACGTGGGTGGCTCAGGTTTAAAAATGGGTGTCTGATCCAAAAGAGCCTTCAGACGCTCGACTTCGGCGATCAGCTTATCGACTTCCACCTTCTGTGTTTCGCGAAGTTTTCTGGAATCAGCGAGCTGCTTATTGAAGCTCTCCAGATCCATGAATTTCATCTGGGATTCGAGGCTGCTCGAATCAATGGTCTTGAGATCCTCGATGGCTTTTTTCAGCTTCTGTTCAGCAATCTTCTTATCTTCTTCAATCTGCTTCGGATCTGCGGGCGGCGGTGGTAGATCCTTCACCACTTGAAGCATCTTTTGATATTCCTCAACCGTCACCGGCGGCAGGTCTGAGAGGATCTTTTTCACCGCGCTGGCAATACTGATGCCGACCATGACGAGCACGATGATGAGCACACCGACGACATTCGTCATGGTGTCCATCAATGCGACGAACGGCAATTCCTGCTCTTCATGTGGTTTGCGCTTGGCCATGGGATGTCGAGGCGGTGATTAGGCTTTGGGTTTAGCCGGTGTCGTCGATGCGGCGGGTGGTGGTGAGATCTTGCCGCGAAATTTCTCAAACAGTGCCAAATCCAGCTGCCCACGTCCGGGAATGGGCAATTTGCCGACCCTAATTTTATAGTCAGCCTCAGCACGGCCTGCCGCATTGTTGAAAGCCCCCTGCCCGTCGTCGCGAATGAGGTAGAGGATGAGAGACTTGCTGTCTTTGGCCACCTCGGTGAGGAAATGATTGTAGGCTGCATCTGCAACCACAACTTCTGCAGTGGCACTGAGCCGATAATCCTCGCCCCAGGCTCCTAAGATCTTAATCGCACCTGTCGCACACTCGACAAAGTAAACCTTGGTGGCTTCAGGCATGCCGCTGCCAGATGGCTGCACCACGACTGGCGGCACTTTTTTATCAGCTGGCACCTGACGTTTTTTCAGTTCTGCCGCCAGCTCCGCCAGTGTCTTTTTGCTCTCAATCTGCTGCTTTTTCAGGCCATCAATTTCTGTCAGCAGGTCATCCAATTCTTTTTGGAGCTTGGTGGCGATCAGTCGGTTCTGCTCTTTCAATTCCTTGGATGAATCCAGCAGTTTGCGGAATTTCAAATACCGTTGTTCCTTTTCCTCGATGTCCTTCTGAAGCTTGTTCAGCTCAGCCAGTTTTTCCTTCAGGGCGGCATCAAGTTTCTCACGCTCAAGAAGCTCCTGTTTCATGCGCTTGTGCTCCTGCGCCATCTGAATCTCTTCCGGTGTACGCCCTTCTGTCTGCTGAGTCTGGGAGACACAGAGAACGACAATGATCAGCACCAAGACTCCGATGAGTGAGCATAGGATGTCCAAGAACGGAACGAGCAAAATCTCGTCCTTGGCACCGTGACGTCTCTTGGCCATAAGGGATCAGTGATTCGAGTTGATGAACAAAAAGATCAGCTGTCGCGGCTGAACCAACCCTTTTTCTTCACTTGGTGAATCAGGATCTGCTGACTGCCGAGTTCTTTGAGGGTGTTGTTCAGACTCTGAATGCCGCTGGCGAGAGCACGATTATAGTCGGTGCTCTGTTTGACCGCATCCGTGATTGCCGACGTGAAGTCTTCTCTCATGCGATTGACCGCACGCGCAAACTCCGCATCCACGCGCTCTTGATGAGCTGCTGCACGGCGGTCCAGATTATCAGCCTGCTCTTTGATTTTGGCGGAAAGGGCGTTGAGATCGACCAAGAACTCTTTCTGGGAATTCGCGACCGCTTTGACCAGCACTTCCATGATGCCATTGGTATCGCCACCAGCGATGCTGCCACCATCATTCAGGCGAGGGAGCAGCACTTCGTTACAAAAGGAATCGATGTCATTCAGGCAGTCATCTTCCGACTTCATCATGGAGTTCAGCGGGAAATTCAGTCCCAGAGCGAACACAAGACCAAGAAGTGTGGCATCGAAGGCTGTGCCCAGACCACCCGTCACGTTTCCAAGCGTGGCCGTGATTTCCTTGAGATCATTCATGCCCGCAAAGTTCATGCCGCTGATGGCATGAGAGAGACCAATGACCGTGCCGATGAATCCGAGAATCGGGATGGCCCAAAGGAAAGCTTTCAGCAAAGTGTAGCTTCCGCCGATCCGCATTCCATCAATGTCCGACTGGCTGGAGAGCATGTTGGTCACATCACCCACGTTTTGTTTGATCTCAAACAGCTCCAAAGCTTTGCGAATGCGGTTGACCATCATGCTGTCCCGAAGGCTGCGTGGTAGCTTGTAGAGATTGTCGATGAACGCACCGACGTTGTCCGCATTGATTTCGGCACCGATTTCCCAGGGCAGGACATCCAGGAGCAAGGCTTTGCGTTGGTGGCTTAGTTTTTGATATTTCAAATACAAGATCGCCACCGCCCAGGTGAAGAACAGCGTATTGGTCAAACTGACCAGCATGTGCTTGAAAAACAGTGACGCGATCCACTGCATCAGCGTGTAATTCGCTGCTGCCACATCTGGCGGAGCTTTGAAAGGATACAAAATCCCGATCACCGCCACGAAGATCACAAAGCCAACCCCAAAGCTCAAAAGCGCATTGGGATTCGTCGGATCTTTTTCCTCCCAACCACCACGCTCGGAAGAATGGCTCGGGGCATGATTGGGGGCAAAGGTCGGAGGTAGTGGATCATCAGCGACAGCTGTGTCACCATCACGTCCCCAGGCATCACCACTGGGGGCAGGCAGCCCGGAAGGTGCCGGTAAATCAGAGACCAGCTCCCCTGGAATGGAGACTTTCGTGTTGCAGCCAGGGCAGCGGACGATCTTGCCAGCCATTTCGGGCTCGGCCTTGAGCTGCATGTCACAGGAGGGGCACTTAAATTTCACGGTGGATGTTGGTTTAGAGATGAAAATGAAAAACGGGAAATTAGGCCTGCAAACAAGCTGACTGCACCTCATCCGACAAGCGTTTTCACGTGTTGTTTACGCGGCTTGCAGCACTTTCTTGGTACTTTAGTTACCGCCATAAAAAAGATTGCCGAGCGCGTGTCTTTTCCCTGTAATCGCCGTTCTGTTTTTTTGAACGCCATGAAATCCGACTCAGCCACCGCCAGTTCGCAGCCCGACATGAAATTGTTCTGGGCCTGCTTCATCGCCCTTGTCGCCACCTCCTTCATCTTCGGTGTGCGGGCCAATACGATCGGTGAATTGCAGGACAGCTTTAATCTCTCCGAACAACAAAAAGGCGCGATCAATGGCGCAGGCATGTGGCCTTTCGCCATCAGCATCATCTTTTTCAGTCTGATCATCGACTACGTCGGCTACAAAACGGTCGCGCTTTTTGCCATCATTTGTCACACCGTCTCACTGGCGCTGACGCTACGGGCTTCAGGCTATCAGGATTTTTATTGGAGCACGCTGCTCATCGCGGTGGCGAACGGCACGGTCGAGTCCTTTATCAATCCCGTGGTGGCCACGGTCTTCAATAAACAGAAGGCGAAATGGCTGAACATCCTTCATGCAGGCTGGCCCGCCGGTCTCGCCCTCGGTGCCTTGTTTTGTGCGCTGCTGCCGGATACCAAGCTGTTCTTTAATGCCGTCTGGCAGTTCCGTTTTGCGCTCTGCTTCATTCCCGTCGTGATCTACGCCTTGCTCATCCTGCCACGCACTTTCCCCGTGAATGAGCGCGTCGCTGCCGGCGTGAGCTACCGCGACATGCTGAAGGAAGTCGGTGCCGTCGGCTTTTTCATCATCACCGCGCTGGTGGCCCCTGCCCTGGCTCAGATGCTGAATCAAGAAGCCTCTTGGCCCACGGTCTTCGGCATCGCTGGTGGTGTCGGCGTGCTGGCGGGTCTTTACACTCGCTCTCTTGGCAACTGGCTTTTCCTTGTCGTGCTCATCACCATCGGCCCACTCGCCACGACCGAACTCGGCACGGATGGCTGGATGCCTGAGCTGCTGAAGCTGAGCGGCCCGGATTTCCCGAACTTCGCAACCTGGATCTTTGTTTATGTCTCGGTCATCATGACGGTGCTGCGCTTTTATGCAGGCCCGATCGTACACCGCTTTTCACCCATCGGCCTGCTGGTCATCAGTGCCGTGATCGCCATCACAGGTCTGCTGCTGCTGTCCAATGCCACCGGCTGGGCCATCCTCGGTGCCGCCACGATTTATGCCCTGGGCAAAACCTTCCTCTGGAGCACCACCCTGGGCCTCACCTCCGAGCAGTTCCCGAAAGGCGGAGCGCTCACCCTGAATGGCGTCTCCGCCGTGGGCGTGCTTTTCCTGGGTGTGCTCGGCAGTCCTTACATCGGCTACAAGCAGGATCAGGACATGGAAAAGCGCCTCTCTTCCGCTGAGAACACCGCGCTGCATCAGATGGTCAAAGGTGACTCCAAACCCGGCATCTTCGGCGTCGCCCCCACGCTGGATCAGGCCAAGATCAAAGCCCTGCCAGCCGAGCAGGCCAAGGCTCTGGAAACCGTGCAGGCCGCCAGCAAACGCAGCGTCTTCACCACCATCGCCATCCTGCCAAGCTTCATGCTGGTCTGCTACATCGGCCTCTTTCTCTGGTATCGCAGCCGCGGCGGCTACAAGCCCGTGGAGATTGGGGCGCATTGAGAATGACGAAGGATTAAATCCGAATGACTAAAGAAGGTCTAATTCCGAAGCCCGAAAAAACCAAAGGTCTTGCCCAAGAGGCCTTGCTTTTCCCTTCGACATTAGATCTTCGTCATTCTTTCGTCATTGGGTGCTTCTTGATTCGTCATTCCTGATCAGGGTGCCTTCTTCTCAGGCTCCATCGCTGGCATCGGCAGGGCTTTGGGGACATTTGGTGGAGCCTTGGGAGCGGGGCTTGGGGCTTTCGGCGCTTCGGGTGTCCTGAAGGATTCAAAGACCAGTGCGCCTTTTAAGGCATCCACCGCACGCTCGATCTGGCGATCTCCGAGATTGGCCAGCTCAATGGCAGCTGCCTCGCCGGTGCCGTGATTGTTGCGCCATTTGGTGACCTTGATTTCCTCATCCGTGGTCAGCGTCGAGACAATATTCGGCTCCACGCCGTGTTCATGAATGGTGCGATGACTTGGCGTGTAATACTTGGCGATGGTCAGGCGCATGGCGGCCCCGTTTTTCATCGGCAGGATGCTCTGCACGCTGCCTTTGCCAAAGCTGGTCGTGCCGATGACAATCGCCCGCTTCAGATCCTGAAGCGCTCCGGCCGTGATCTCCGCCGCACTGGCACTGGCGTGATTGATGATCACCGCCACGGGGTAGCGACGCGGCTTTTTGCCATCCCGCGACGGCGTGCGATACGGCGGCGGATTCTGCGAGGCGATACGCCCCTCCGTCGTCACCACCACGGTACCTTCGGGTAAAAACTCACCGCAGACCGCTACCGCACTGTCCAGCAGGCCACCGGGATTGTTTCGCAGATCCAGCACCAAGGCCTGCATCCCGCGTTTCTCCAGTTGATCCAAGGCATCGCTGAGATCTTTCGCCGTCGCCTGGGTGAACTGTGAGATGCGGGCGTAACCGATTTTGTAGTCACCCGCCATCTTCGGCGTTACGAGCAGCGCATCATGCACAGACGTCTCACTCAGCGTCTCACGGACCAGTGTGAATTCGAGAAACTGCTTCGTGCCAGGACGGCGGACAGTTAGCTTCAGCGACTCCCCAGCCTTGCCCGAGAGCAGTTGGATGGCCTCCGCGACTCCAACGCTGTCAGTCAGCACTTCATTGATGCGCACCATCTGATCACCCGCCAGCAGGCCGACACGAGCCGCTGGGCCATCTTCACGCACACTGATGATCGTCAGCGTGCCTTCACGCAGGGCGACGCTGATGCCGACGCCCTCTGAAGTGTCACTTTGCTCACGCTGCATGTCTTCAAAGAGTGACTTACCCATGTATTCGCAGTGCGGGTCCAGACGCCGCAGCATCCCCTCCAGAGCCCCCTCCACCAGCTCTTCATAAGTGATCTTGGATTCATCCACATAGCTCTGTCGGATGGTTTCCATCGCGCGCGTCAGCATTTCCATCTGGCGATAAGCATCCTCAGGCGGTGGCTGAGAGGGAGCCTCCTTCGGCTTCGACGCTGGAGACACGGGCGGCGGCAGATCGTCCTTCGGCTTGATCGTCGCAGGCGGCGCGATTTTGGGGGCCGCCGCAGGAGTCTGAGCAGGGGCAGCAGGAGCCGGAGTCGCCGCCTTGACAGAGATTCCGGTGAGCAAACTAAAACTGAGGGCCAAAACACAGCGCATGGCCGGACAGTGCATCATTCCAGCCAGAGCAACAGGGTAAAATCTCATCCTGAGTCAATCTGCTTCGGATTCACCAGACGGCCTGCGAGTTCTGCGAGTCATGGCCGTATTCACACAATCATGAAGTCAACGTTCCTCGCCTCTCTCCTGATCGTCACCTCGTCTTTGGCTGAAGACTGGCCGCAGTTTTTATTCAATGCACGCCACTCGGGAAATGCGGCGGCGCATGAGATCGCTGCCGATCAGCTCGGCCTGCAAGGGGTGGTGTCGATGACGGATGGTCTCTACACCGCGCCGGTGGTGGCTGCGGGGCTGGTCTATGTGCTGGATGGCTCGGGCATGGTTCGTTGCTTCGAGGCGGATTCTTTAAAACCACGGTGGAATTTTCAAAGCGCGGGCGGTGCGCAAAACGTCAATAACATCAGCTCGCCCGCCATCGCGGGAGACTACCTTCACTTTGGCACGACGGCGGGGCTTTATTATGTGCTGAATCGGCAAACAGGCGCGGTGGTGAAGAAGATCGACTGTGGAGAGCCGATCTTCAGCACGCCTGTGGTAGGTGAAGATCGCGTCTATTTAGTCACGCTCGGCTCGCAAGCCCAGGCGCTGAAGTTTGACGGCACACCGGTGTGGAAGTGGGACTTCGTGAAGGAGGTCATCGGCTTTACAGGCAATCGCTGGAGTGGTGAGGACTGGGCCGCGTTTTGTGAGAAGCGGATGCTGGCCACGCTGAAGCCCGGTGCCACACCGACCTCCAGCGATGGACGTGTCACCTGGAAGGATCACTTCGTCTGCTCGCGCGATCTCTGCCTGGTGGACAAGACGCTCGTC